>JACNKY010000035.1 GCA_014381795.1 Pseudomonadota bacterium
TCCTCCGGAGTACGCAAATGTGTCAAGCTCTGACTGAGCGAAAAATCATCTCCCGCAACTTCACGTCCAGTGATAAATCCAGTTGGATCAGCAGTTACTACGCCTTGCGGCAGATCATCAGTAACAGCACTTGAAGCACGACTCACTTTAACGATATATGCACCAAGTTGTTCCATCAATGCCAGTTGCCCTTTTCGACCTCCCGGAATGTCATTCAGTGCTTCCGGAATTTCGTCAATGCCGTCCCGAGCTGCTTCAGTCAGTGTGATTGTTTGACCTGCAAAAAAACTCAGCTCAGCAAAATCGCCTTTAAGCTGATCCGGAACATGCTGGTGCAATTCACCATTTTTTCCACGAAACGTTTCAAAGGTGGGGATGGAACTGTGCAGTCGGCACTCTTCTGTGCATAGTACGGAAAAAGGAATATTGTCACGGATAAATCCTGGTTTGACAATTTTGAGGAAGACTAGCTTATTTCCCTGTTTTGCAAGAAAAACAAAACTCAAACGTCCGGAATTGAGAGCTTTGAATTCAGTTTCCGGTGCTGTAAAATCAAGCTGTGATCCTGAGTCTTCAACTGGATATTCTGCGGCGAAAATCTGCCGCAGAAGCGCAAACTGCTTGTCTTCAAGTTTATGGTGGCGTGCGATATATCTCCTTTTTTATTCGACGTATGGCCCTTTGAGACCTTCACCGTCTATCAAAGACGCATAAGTATTGGAAGCCAAAATCAGTTGCGAACCGTAACGTTCAATCAGTTCCGCACGACGTTCAGGATTTGTCGTGGAATCCAATGCACCCCAGATTGCACTGATCTCTTCAGTGGTCTTACGCATTTTAGTCAGAAATTCAGCATCGTCTGCCGATTCACTTAAGCGCTGTTTTGTGACTTTACCGACTCCGGATACTGTCTTAGCTCCGCCGTCTGTGTAACCGTCCGGTAAATCGCCTTTGAGATTAATTACGGTTTTGAATTGAATCACGGAAAAGATTTGATCAACTGCTTGTTTTGCACCTTCGACTCTGGAAACGTGTTCAGTGTCTGCGGCAGCATGCGGTAGTAGTTCCAGTTTTCCGGAATGCTTTTTTTCTAAAGCAAGATAAGGTGCCATTGGACCGGTGATTTCTGCGTTGTCCGGATTTTTAAAAATATCCGCATCAATCGCCGCATAGCGTACTTTGCCACTGGACAATGCTTTATCCAGCGCCTCTGCGTCCACCACTTCACCACGGTCGTAGTTAATCAGCACCGCTCCGTCGTTTAAAGCATTGAGTACACTTTCACCAATCATAGCTTCATTTTCAAATTTTCCGCTTTCCGGATTAGGAGCACCCAAACCTGTGTGAAAGCTGATAAAATCCGCACCTTTTGCTGCATCTTCGATGGTAGGAGCGTAAATAAAACCCTCTGATTCAATCCATTTGTTGTGTCGTGGACGTGCGTGAACGACTACTTCCATACTGAAGGCCTGCGCGATTTTCGCGACTTCACGGCCGATGTTTCCGATACCGATGATGCCGATCCGTTTACCTTCAATTTTTTCTGTAGGAAAATCTTTAAGCTGCTTTCCGGTATCAAAGTTTTTATCAATCACGAGTTGATGAAGAGTAGCCACATCCAAGTCAGGTGAAGTTTTCAGCAAAGCCTTGAACGCCATGTGTGCAGTGGCTCTACTGTTAAAGCTTGGTGTGTTCATCAATGGTCCAACGCCGCCTGCTCCGTTTCCGCCGCCCCATGAGGCACTTCCCATATTTCCGGTGAATGCTCCGATGCGTACTCCACCTTCAATAAAGACAGATTCTTTTGGAAAAAAGGTCGCAGCCGCAATCAACGCGTCATATTGACCCTGATCGGTTTGAGGTAGAATTTCTTCGGCACGGCTCAAATCCGGCTGATAGAAAAAATGAATTTTGCCTGTTTCCAAATTTTCTGCAGTTGCAGCAGGACCTTCATGAAAGACCCCGCCCTTTTCTGCTATGTATGACTGAAGCTGACTGAAATCTGGATTTCCGTCTAAGTTAAATTTCAAACCGACTAAATCCGCAATGAGGACTTTGTAAGCTCGGTTTGGATCGTCTTGCCTCACGCTCGCATCCGCTGCTGCAGACGCTTCAAAGGTCACTCCGTCTTTGGCAAGCTCTTCTTCAAGAACCACAATTTTTGCACGGAGATACGCATACTCCAGATTGTCAAACACTGCACTGATATCCGAAACAGGACGTATTCCTCCTATCCATAAACGAAAATCTCCGGCAGTTCCCGGAAAGGTATTGACGTAACGTGCCACATCCAGTCCGTGTTCATAATCACCGTTTGGATGAGTCAATCCTTCAAAGCCCAAAAGCTGTTTGGTTTTAGCTATAATTCTCGCGTGCTGTTCAGCATCGTTTACATCTGCATCATTGACTTTTAAGAGGGTCACTGCTGCACCCCGACGTGAACTATCCTCAACCCCCAACGCGAAAAGTGGATGATCTGCAACCCATTGCTCCACCTCGGCACGGTTTACTATTGAACGTTTGTTGAGTTCACGTACCGAACCGACTTTCTTTTCTGAATTGAGTAAGCCGAAAGTTGTTTCTGCGAAGGCAATGGTACTGAACGTGTTGATTATTCCACCGATCATCTGCTCTTTCGCTGGATCATAAAAAGGTCCAGAAGCTAAACTTTTTTTACCTGAAATTGGTAGTTGCCCGTCTGCAGGAAGAGCGAGTTTAAGTTGACGTGGAATTGCCCACGCAGGATTGTTTACATTTTTTTCAACCAATGCCAGTGCCTCTGGTGTGAATGAAACAATGAAATAACCTGCCGTGCCGCCAATTGCTTTTTGAAAAGGCATAAAAAGACTGCATTTCCCGACAACCTGCTGAACAATATCCTCTGACCACGGCATAGCTCCCAGCGTTGAAGTAGCATCAATGACCGCATGATGATTTACCGGATCAAGCTCAATCCATTCTAATAAATTACGCACATCTTCTTCAGCATAAGTAGTCGCACCGGTTGTTTCATGCCCCACTCCGACAAACAACTTTATGCCGAGTTTTTGCAATTCATCCGCAGACGGGATGTGGCCTTCTCTACTGTTGAAATGAATCCGGCTTTCGTCCCCGT
>JACNKY010000161.1 GCA_014381795.1 Pseudomonadota bacterium
CAAAACTCAATGACTCGCCTACGGCAGTACCGCTTGAACCCATACTCCCGTCAAGGAGTCTTTTTCCGCCAAATTCTGTGTTCTGCGAAATACGTTCAATTGAACTCAAAAGATTTTCAATTTCCTGCTGATCTGCAGCTAACATGTCAGAACTGTTGGTTGCTTCGTTCAGCGCATGAACGGTCAATTGTTTGATCTTAATCAGCATATTACTGACTTCATTCAATGCCGCTTCCGCGGTTTGCAGGAGGGAAACAGAAGTTGAAACATTGCTGTAAACCTGTTTGAGTCCAGCAATATTTCCACGCAGTCTCTCTGAGGCAATCAGTGTGGCAGGTCCATCGGCACCTTTGTTTATCTTGACTCCAGAACTAAGCCGCTCAATGCCACCCTTCACCTTGCTGAAGTAATTGGACGCATGTCTCAATGTGTTTAAAGCTGTTGGGTTTTGTCTTATTTTCATTGCCGCCGAAAGACTTTAAATTTAACTGTAGTAGGTTTGGAGTAATCTAAACAAATGTCTCCGAATCTTATCCAGAGAATACTCATGTGTTTTAAATCGGCAATTATTGTAAAACCTTTAACATTATTTATATTTTTTTTGCAGGTTCACTTTTGCTGAGTAAGCATAAAGTCCTTGAGACGGCCTCATTTATAACGCAACAAGAAAACAATTATAGATTAATATCATAATATTATTAACTTTAATTCATGAATTTGAAAAGCACTACACTAGAGCAGCTTATGATAATTTTCATTCGCTGATTACTTAGTCAGCTGCGTGATGGATTTTAGGAAATTTGCTGGAAGCTCACTTTTTACTTAATCCAAGCAGGAATATTTCTACACTTTCGGAGCGTGAGCTTTTTGGTTTACATAACTTAACCTGGGCGAATGAGTTGCTGAATTCACGGCGTAATTGCTCCAATGGTGCACCCTGAAAAGCTTTTACCAGTAGAGTTCCATGATGACGCAGCAAGTCACACGACAACTCAAGAACTTGCTGATTCAGTGCAAAGGAACGCTGGGCATCTGTATCACGAATTCCGGTAGTTTTTGGAGACATATCGCTCAGGATCACGTCAACCATACCTCCATTAATTTCCAGATCCTTTAAAGTCATTTCAAAAATATCGGCTTGCAGTACTTTGACATTTTTCGGCAGTGAAAGTTTAACCTCCTGCAGATCCACTCCTAGTACCTGTCCTTTCTCTCCAACTTTACTAGAAGCGTACTGTAACCAAGAGCCTGGACTGCAGCCAAGATCCAACACCAGATTACCCTTGCGTAGCAGTCTATTTTTTTTATCAATTTCTTCAAGTTTATAGGCAGAACGAGCGACGTAGCCATCACGCTTTGCCTTGTGAAAATAATGATCTTTAATTTTTTTCAAAGTATTCCTTTATCTGCAAAACTTGTATAACTTTCATGACCTACAATTACATGATCCAGCACAGGAATTCCCACCAATTTTCCTACTTCAACCAGACGTTCCGTAATCCGTAAATCCTCCTTTGAAGGCTCAGGATCCCCCGACGGATGGTTATGAATGCAGATCATTGCCGCCGCTCGATGTTCAATCGCTGAAGCAAAAACTTCTCTGGGATGCACCAGACTTTTATTTAAAATACCTTTGCTCACATCTTCCTCAGCTAAGTAGCGGTGTTTATTGTCCAGCAGAACAATGATAAACTGCTCCTGTTTTTGCTGTGACAACTGTTGTTGAAAATGCTTAAAAATATCACGGCTGGAATTAAATTGGTCCTGCGGTTTCAACTTTTCAATCCCGTAATTTCTGCAGAGTTCCCTCAGTGCTACTAGACGTAATACAAGCTCTGAACCGAGTGGCTGCTTTTCTTCTAGGCTTCTTAAACGTATCCGACTCCAATCCTTGAGAGGCGTGTCTGGGTTAAGCGAATGCTCAAGTGCTTTGTCTTCTTCCGGATTTGAGGTCAGCAGCCAGCGCATCAGTTCAGGCATATCTTTTGCTGAAATTAAATTCCGCTGTATTTTTTCTGCTATTTTTAATTTTACCGAATTAGTGTCAGCCGCGCACCAGAGGCATTCCGAGCTTAGCTCGCAATTCTCACAATCTGGCATCACCCCACAAACGCCCACTAGCCCTGCATGCCTGCCGTCTCCGGAAAATGCAGCAGCCATCCGGTCTGCTTCAAAAGCAGTCGCAAAGTCGTTTTGCTCCTCACAGATCGCCAACCACTCTTTAGGGTGTGTTTCCAAAATATTTTCCGGATCTGCTAAGCTACCTCGTGAAAAGCGCCGCCATGCGCGAAATCCGCTTTGACTGTGAGGTACAGAGACTCCTTCATCCCAGAGCCACTTTAAGGCGTTCCAAGCTTTACTCTGCGGAAATATTTTCCACCATAAAGTCAGAATTTCAGTCGTTTTCAGTTGCAGTGTATTCAGGTCTGTCTGTTTAACAATATCCATAAAATGCATTACCGCCCCTGCTAGTTGAATTCGCTGATAATCGTGAAGACCGAGGCATTTTTCCAGCATACGCTGTGCTTCATCCCTCCGACAATAATGCGGATCAAGCATATTTATTCCTTCGTAAAGCGGCTTTAGTCCTGCAAACCTGTTCAAATCCTCGCTTACCTCAAATAAAGGTAGGATCCGCTCCAACATATTTTCAGCTAGTTTTTTCCGACTCAAAAGATTTACGGGCCCTGGATTAAGCTGCGCGACTGTCCATGCGGCCTGTCTCAGGCAAGCTCCTTGTTTTTTCTCTAATGTCCGAAAAAAATGCGATTGCTCTGTCATAATTGTTTCATGCTGCATTGTGTTAAATATGCTTCAGAAGAATGCTGACCCGTATTTTCAGAAAATGTATTGTAATTCTTAGGTTTTTAAGACAGAATGCTCGGAAGAAACATGAAAATAGGCTGACTGATTTTAAGGCTCAATATCTTTAGCCTATCATGTTTAAGGCTTATTACTATGAATTTCTTGGACAAACTTTTATTGTTCGTACTGTAACTGATTATTTAGCTATTAATTACTTTATACTACTGATATAAATAGTAATAAATTTTATACGGATTGTTTTAAGGATATCATGTTAGACAAAATTGGAACCCTTCTGGGAAT
>JACNKY010000034.1 GCA_014381795.1 Pseudomonadota bacterium
ACCCTGGTGAATTCCGCACGTCTGGGTGCTTCAATTCCATAGAGTTTTTCCACTGCCATCGAATAACCGATATTATTCAGCAAAGGAGAAACGTAATTCAGGCGGTCAGTATAGGGAATGATCTGAATCCATTTGGAATTTTCTGATTCCTTTTCAAAACCGCGATGCAGATATCCTATTTCAGGATCCATCCCGACAATCAATTCTCCATCCAGATGAGTGGTGAAGCGTACAATTCCGTGCATGGCCGGATGAGCCGGGCCAATTTCGATACTCATAACTGAGGCAGAAAAATCTTCTCCGGATGAATTACCATCAATCCGAGACTGAATAGCGTTCATGTCAGTCATGTGTGCCTCCCGTATGTGTGACGTTCTTCAACTTCTTTGAGTTCCAGCAAAGGCTGTTGTTTATCAATCGGATAGTCTTTACGCAGCGGATGTCCTTCAAACTCTTCATACATCAAAATCCTTCTCAAGTCCGGATGTCCCTCAAATTGAATGCCGAACATGTCAAAACATTCACGTTCATACCAATCTACTGCTTTCCACAAATGGTGGATTGACGCTATTTTACAATCATCTTCTGCTAAGCGAACCTTCAGCCTTAAACGTCTGGCATGAGTCAAGGACTTAAAATGATAAACCATTTCGAAACGTGGAGTCTCTTTCATTTCAAGTCGATCAACTGCGGTCAAATCCATCATAATCTCAAACGAACAACGTGAATCATCCCGTAAAAAACGGCAGACAGACTCAAACGCATCTCGTTCAATCACAACAGTTTCATCTCCGCGGTGAGCATGAAATCCTGTGACTGCATCCGGAAATTCATCCTGCAACAGAGTCGTTAATTCACCTGCTTCCGGAGATACTTCCGTTTCCTTTGTGGAAATTTCTTCACTCATTATTTTTTTAAAGCTTTAATTTTAGTTAAAAACAAGTGTTATTCTTCTTTAAGAGCAGCTTTATCTTTCTGCATTTTTGGAGAGTCATAACCAATATGTGGACTGACATTGACGAAATCATCAGAATAGCTGAATCCCGGTTTACTGAGACGATTACTTTTAGGATTTTGCTGATTCTCAAAGACTTCTTTTTTGGGAATTTCAAAATATCGATTAAGCTGATCCACTTTTTGATCTTTGTGCCTGATTGCAGTTGGAGTGATCCCGTTGGCCTTTGGACCGTCATGCTGAATACTGTTTTGCAACTCCATAAGTCCGTCGAGCACTGCTTCAGGACGAGGAGGACATCCGGCAATATAGAGGTCAACCGGAATTAAGCGGTCAATCCCCTGTAGGACAGAATAATTTTGATAAAAACCTCCTGAAGATGCACATGCGCCAAAAGCAATCACCCATTTAGGGTCCGCCATTTGATCGTAAATAGTTTTCAGAATAGGTGACATCTTATGCGTGATGGTTCCAACCACCCAGAGGACATCCGCCTGTCTTGGAGAAAATCTGGGGATTTCCGCGCCAAAACGGGCAATATCATAATGGGAACAGGCCGCGGCCATGTACTCCATTCCGCAGCAAGCTGTTACAAAAGGATATTGAAAGAGGGAAAACTTTCTGGACCAGTTGACCACACTGTCAAATGTTGTGCTTTTAAAACCACCATAATCTGTATCCATTTTAGCTCCTGTTAAGTTAACATTATTTGATGTTCCTTGATTCATCTCTTGTCCAAGATATAATCTTTAACAACATTTTTCAGTACTAGACAATTTCATTCGTTGAGTAAGCAAATGCAAAAAGATTTTGGCTCATACTTTATTTTTGCGAAATACCATCTCCATCTTTTGCAATAGCCGTTTGCAGCTAATCCAAGTTAATATTTATTACCTGCAGTTTGTATCATAGTGAAATTGCGGAGATACTTTATTTCAATTCTATTTCCACAAAGACAAACTCGTGATCATTCTGGTTGACCACATTATGCTTAACGCCTTTTGTACGTGAATAAGAAACTCCGGAAACTAATTCAGCCTCGAATTCCTCAGTTTCCGTTTCAATATTCAGTTTCCCATTAGTTTGAGGCACAACAACATAATCATACTCGTGTCTATGCCAGGTTGTTTCTGCACCCGGAGCAAACTTCCATTCGGTAACGATTACTCGATCATTCTCTAGTTGAACTGTCGGAATTGCGGGCTTTCTTGATTCACTCATAATTATTCCCACTCCAGCGCGCCCTTTTTCCAATCGTAGGCCAACCCCAGAACCAGTATGCTCAGAAAGACCGAACTGGCTGTAAAGCCAAACCAGCCTAATTCACGCAATTGTACAGCCCAGGGATAGAGAAAAACAACCTCCACGTCAAATATGAGGAAGACCAATGCAGTCATATAAAACTTGACGTCATATCGATGTCCTTCCATCCCGTCTCTCAGGAACCCTGATTCGAAAGGAGTCATCTTAGCCTCACCTCTCAATTTCGGACCCAAAAAAAGTCCGATGCAACTGAAGGTTCCAGCCAGAATAACACCCAGAACAATCATGATTAATATAGGCAAGTAACCGGATGCAATTGTCATAATTATAGTATTGCTAAAAAGTCTCTTCGTTAGCTAAATAAACGCTGTACTGATTAGAAAATTATTCCACTCAAAGCGCAGTTTGTCAATTCATTTCAGGTATTTTCAACGTACCGTCACCCCTGGATTTACATGATCCGGTGCCTCTATCAAAACCAGCTTACCTTTATCATCTGAAAAAAGAATCATACCTTCAGAAACTTCTCCCATCAATTTAACCGGTTTGAGGTTTGCCACAACCAACACGCGCCTGTCAGTTAATTCTTCAGCTGTATAAAATTCCGCTGCTCCGGAAACAATCGAACGTAAACGTCCCTCGCCCAAATCCACCT
Source organism: Pseudomonadota bacterium (assembly GCA_014381795.1). Taxonomy (GTDB): domain Bacteria; phylum SAR324; class SAR324; order SAR324; family NAC60-12; genus Arctic96AD-7. The sequence goes on from JACNKY010000034.1 coordinate 2,874, forward strand.
CAGAACAGAGCAGCTTAGCCGACTTTTCAAGTTTCCGGCAAGTTTTGATATGACCGACTTTCAATTCCATTTTCTGAAAATCATCAAAGGCAAACCATTCTTTGCTCTCATCAGCAGTCGTGCTTACTTTTTCCCTAGTTTGGGTTACTTCTGAAGCGGTTTTTTCCTCAACCAAAAGCTTCATTTTAGGAAACAACGGTTTTGGTTCAGGCATTTCAGTGCCTGATTCCAAT
>JACNKY010000108.1 GCA_014381795.1 Pseudomonadota bacterium
GGCTTCAGACGGAAGCGCAATAAAAACTTTATCAATTTGGTGTGCCTTAATAATCTGTTTCAACTGCGCAATTCGTCCGAGTCTGGGAATATTGGCAGGAATAACTGGGTCAAGCTTGTTATGTGTGTCAATCACACCTTTCAGAATAATTCCCAGTGATTTAAGACGAACGAGACGTTCTATAAACTTGTTTGCTGAGTCTCCGTTGCCGATCAGCAGAACATGCTCTACATATGCTCCTCTGGCGTGAAGCCAGTGTAAGGAACCTTTTGTGATAAGACGTGAAATAAATAGTAAAATCAACAAACAAACAAGAAAGTAAAGCGTGTGTACGCGTGAAAAAGAAAATTCACGATAGAAAAACGCAGTCACCAGAGTCAACAATAATAAGGTGAATGTTCCCCGTAAAAGGTGGTAAAATTCCTGAGGCGGGTGGACAACTTTGTGCAACCGATAAACTCCACTGAAAGAAAAGACGAAACCGGTTAAAACGGCGACATAAAATGCCGCTTTCAAATATTCAGCATGTGAAGGAATCATCGTAGCATGTGGCAGGTCAATCCAGAGAAATCTGAGCTGATATGCTAGTTCCCAGGCGGCAAACGCTAAAGACATATCCAACAGTCTTAAGACTGTAGCAAAAACCTGAGTGTGCCTTTTTAACATGTAGATTCCCTGATGGAAGCTACCGAGTCGTAGACAGTGGATCTTTTAAAGAATTTATTAATCATTTTATAAACTTACAATGCAAGAATTTCATCCGAGTCGTATTCGACTTTTAGTATTTGAACTGGACAGCCTGACCCTTAATTTTGAGCAGGATGCATGGGATAATTTTCGTCAGTTTTTACATGTTCTTGACGATCGTGATTTTGCGATTGTACTGATTGCAGAGTCAATCCAGGCCTCTGAATGGACTTCATTTGCAAAAATATCTGTCATCAAGAGCACAGGTGAAGAAGCATTTAATAATAATTCTTCACTGTCTGGTGCAGACGTATTTTGGTTTTCAGAGCAAGCGTCTCTACAAACAAAATTATCAAGTGCTAACGCAAATTTTGCAGGCAGCAGCGGAGAAACCACACAAAACGGTGGTCTGCAATATCAACATTTGTACGATACTCTGCAAATATTTAATCCCAGTAAAATAACTACCGCGGATTTGTCAATCACTCTGTCTAAATTAAAGCAGGACTCAGAGCAGGTTCCTTTGATGCTCGGTATTGGAGGACCTGACGAATGCGGACATTCTTTTTTTGTCGGCGAACTGTTTGATGCTCTTGAAGATCAGGAATTGCTTGTCTCAAGTCTGGATCTGTCTAAAGTATTAGGCACAGAATTTCAAAAGCACGACAACTCTGCTTCAGAGTCAAGCTCCTCTCTCTGGCGTTCGGTTGAAATCCGTGACTGGCTTATTGATGATGTTCTACGTCCCTACAGTCAAAGAAAACAAGTTTATATCGAAAATCCTCCGGAAATTATTCAGGATTATGAGATCTGCACCTTCCCGTATTTTCTTGCACCTGAAATGATTTTACTGGTTTGGGGAACAACCGTTTTTCTGCCTGAATTTGAAAATTTAATCGATCTGCGTTTCTTACTCGAACTTTCGGAAAAAACCGCAGCAGCACGTATGTTTGCTCTTGATGAACGTGAAAATTTTGACAAATCATTCATCGAGACATATCACCAGAAAGAGGGTAAATATTATTCGGACTACCTGGAAAAATATGACGTACAGAAGCAAATCGATTATCGGATAAATTTCGACAACTTTAATGCCTTCAGTATCAAAGAATAGTCTTAACCTTCCTCAAATCGTCCTAAATCATCCTTAACTCTGCGCTCCTCTTCCGGAGTGAGTGATGCTAATTCCTCATGCTCCTGTTGTCTTACCCAGCGTTTAGAGCGAAACAGGACTATAAAAAGTCCAATCAAAATTCCTGCGCCAGGCAGGATCCAGAGCACCAAATTGAAACCTCGTTTTGGAGGCGCCCGTAAAATCCACTCACCGTAACGCTCCACAAAATACGCTAGTATTTCTTCATCAGAATTGCCGTTTTTCATCAGTTCACGGATTTTGTCTTTGATACTGGTTGAAAATCCTGCTTCAGAATCCTTGACAGACAATCCCTGACAAGTTGGACAGCGTAATTCGTCAGAGAGTTTTCTGAAACGAGCAGAAAAATCTTCACTTTCTGCTGCAGTACTAACGCTGATCGCTGTACATAAAATTATAAATGTAAGCAAAAAAGAGATCCAACTGAAGTTAAATTGATAATGTGTACTGTTTTGAATCGGGCGCGGCATGTTTATAAATCGTTTGAAAACTGCGTTAACTTAATGAAGGTCTTGTGTGTTAGTCAATACAGTTTATCTTTCTCTCAAAAAGGTTGCAATGTAAAACCGGAAGTTTTAGTTTAATACTTGTGCATTAATCAGATCTTTGTGTCATAAAAAAAAGCTCCTGTAAGACAATAAATATGATTATTAACTTGTAAATCTGTTTTTAAAACTGTCTAATGTTTTTTGTAAATAGTAATGAAAATTAATTAAATGCAGATGCATTATTTGCTAATTTTGAAACTGGTGTAAATTTTGTTCGGAAATAACAACAAAGACTCTTTTAACGGGTCGGCTCCTACTTATGTGGGAAAAGGCATGCGTATAGAAGGAAAAATATGGGGTATGCGTCCTATCTGGATTGATGGTGAAGTTAAAGGGACAATTGATATTGGCAGCGAAGTGATAATTGGTGAACCGGCAAAAATAGACGCAACAATTCGAGCATCTACTATTAAAGTAAACGGGTTTGTTGAAGGAGAGTTATTTGCTTCCGGTAAGATTGAGATAATGTCAAAAGGACGTGTTCATGGTAATGTCACAAATCTTGCGGGATGTCTGATTATCCACGATGGCGGAATTGTCGAAGGACAGTGTTCAATTGCAAATGAAGAAAAAATGAAAAGCCTCATGCCTCAGCAGTTTCCAAAATTACTGCCTGAAAAATCAACTACACCCCCAAAAGTAATTAAAGCTCCTGAAAATATAAAAGATATTACTTCTAAATCACCAGAAGAATCTGCATAAA
>JACNKY010000033.1 GCA_014381795.1 Pseudomonadota bacterium
TGTAAAGAATGTCAATGAAATAATTGAGCAAGTTGATGGTGTAATGGTCGCCCGCGGTGATTTAGGGATTGAGATTCCAATCCATACTGTACCAACAGTGCAACGCCGAATTGTCCGTTCCTGTGCAGAACAGGGAAAAAGGGTAATTGTGGCGACACATTTACTAGAATCAATGATCACAAATCCGTTGCCTACACGAGCAGAAGTGACTGATGTCGCAAATGCAGTTTATGAAGAAGTGGATGCGGTGATGTTATCAGGAGAAACTACAATTGGGAAATATCCGCTGCGCTGTATCGACCAACTTGTTAATATTGCCGAAAATGTCGAAAAGCATCCTGGATTACGTTTTGTCAGCAAACTAAATACCGAAAATGACAAACAGAAATTGTCTTTGGCTGCTGTAGAATTAGCAGAATCCCTGGGTGCGCGCTGTATAGTTGTGATCACACGGCGTGGGGTGATGGCAGATCTTGTTTGTAATTGCCGTCCTGTGTATAGTGACATTTACGCCTTCACTAACGTCAGTCAGGCCAGAAGGACCATGACTTTAGGCCGCGGAATTCGGCCTTTCAGAATAGCCTTCAGTCAAGATCCGGAGAAGACCCTGCAAACTGCATTTAACGTACTTAAAGAACGGGAAGGTTTTCAGTCTGATGAAAAAGTGGTTGTAATTTCAGATGTTCTGGCAGGATCCGGGAAAATTGATGCGATTCAAATCCGGCGCCTGCCTTGAACGTTTTTTGCGGAATTTTATTTCCGTTTCAAGGCCTTGCCGGATTTTGTTCAGACACGCTCAACGACAGTCGCAATTCCCTGTCCGAGACCTATGCACATTGTTGCGACACCTAGAGTTGAATCCTGCTCACGCATTTCATGTAGAAGTGTACCTATTATCCGCGTTCCTGAACATCCAAGCGGATGTCCAAGAGCAATTGCTCCACCGTTTAGATTTACTTTTTCATCCATTTGTTCTTCAATTTTCAAATCCCGCATAACAGGCAGAGACTGTGCGGCAAAGGCTTCATTCAATTCAAACAAGTTGATATCGCCTATTTCCAGTTTTCCACGCTTCAAAGCTTTATTGACCGCCGGAACAGGACCATAACCCATTATCGCCGGATCAACTCCTGCGGTGGCCATTGCTTTGACTTTTGCTATCGGCTGCAAACCTAAATCTTTTGCCTTTGTTGCAGACATCATCAAGACAGCGGACGCACCATCCGAAATTGCGGAAGAATTTCCTGCAGTAACTGTCCCGGAAACAGGATTAAAGACCGGACGAAGTGCCGCAAGTCCTTCCATACTAGCATCATGCCGGATTACTTCATCTTCCTTGCAGAGCATCAATTTGCCTTCTTCGTCATGCCCTTCAATCGCTACAATTTCTTTTGCGAAACGTTTGGATTTTGTGGCTTTAGACGCATTTTTATGGGATCGCAAAGCAAATGAATCCTGCTCTTCCCGTGTCAGTTTGTATTGTATGGACAGCATTTCCGCAGTCAAACCCATCATGCCGGAAGCTTTTGCAGAATACTTACTTGTATTAGGATTAGGATCAAGTCCAAGATCCATAGGTACATGTCCCATGTGCTCTACCCCACCGCATAAAAACACATCACCCTGTCCGCACATAATCGACATCGCAGCCGAGTGAACTGCAGTCATCGATGATCCGCACAAACGATTAACAGTCTGAGCAGAACAGGTATGAGGCAAAGGAGTCATCAACGAAATAAAGCGGGCAATATTAAATCCCTGTTCTTTGGTCTGATTCACACAACCCCAAATAACATCCTCCACATCTGCAGGATTCACTTCCGGATAACGGCTTAATAATTCGTTAATAAGTGCAGCAGATAAATTTTCTGCACGTACATTCCGGAACATTCCGCCTCTTGAGCGTCCCATTGGTGTTCTAACAGCATCTACAAATACAGCTTCTTCCATAATACCTCTTTCAATTTGTTAAAGTTAGGTTATTTCTTTTCTCTGATCAACATGTATGAATGTTACAGTAAATTGGCCATCAATTTAGATGGTCTCCTAAAAGTCTATAATCTCCATATTGTCATTTCCACTATTTTGTTATCCTCTCAAATTCCGCAGAGGAAAAGACTCAAATACACTAATCACTCAAGCGGATGGAATAGTTTTCCATCCTTTGCCATCTTCATAATTTGCTCAGTAGGTTCATAAACTTTACCAAGTGCTTTGTGCTTTTCAGCTCGCTGAAGTAATTCATTCAAACCAACTTTATCAGCCCAGCGAAAAATTCCGCCGCGGAAAGGTGGAAAACCAATTCCGTAAACCAGACCCATGTCAACTTCAGTTGGCGTTTCTACGATGTTATCTTCCAAACATCGTGAGCTTTCCATCAACATTGGAAGCATCATACGGTCGATTATATCAGCATCACTAATGCCTTCACCACTGCCAACACCCAATTCCTTGAGAAAATCCACAACGCCAGGATTTACCTCTTTTTTGGGTTTACCTTTTTTATCTTTGCTGTGGATATAAAAACCATTATCGTTTTTTTGCCCGTACCATTCTTTCTCATACATTTTGGAAATAATAGTCGGTACATCCTGACTCATGCGATCCGGAAATCCTGCGGCCATTACTCCACCTGCATGAAATGCAGTGTCAATACCAACAACGTCCAACAAAAAGGCCGGTCCCATCGGCCAACCGAATTTTTCCATCACTTTATCAATTTTCTTGAAATCTACTCCATCATTTACCAAACCTGCAAAACCTGCGAAATACGGAAACAGTACTCGATTCACGAGGAATCCGGGGCAATCATTGACCACAATAGGACTTTTTCCCATTGCGGAGGCATAAGCAACGGTGGCTGCAATTGTGGATTCACTGCTTTTTTCTCCACGAATCACCTCAACCAAGGGCATACGGTGAACCGGATTAAAAAAGTGCATTCCGCAAAACTGTTCCGGACGTTTCAAAACTTGAGCCAGTTTGCTAATTGAAATCGTAGAAGTGTTGGACACCAAAATCGATTTTTCATCGATCATTGACTCAGTTTCTGCAAGCACGATTTTCTTCACACTTTCCTTTTCCACC
>JACNKY010000264.1 GCA_014381795.1 Pseudomonadota bacterium
CCGCCTGGCCGTTAACCAGCACCCATGCCCTGTGTTGCCCGGACTTTCCTCCAGCCTTCAGGAATCGTAAACGATCCTGAAATCAGGCGGTCACGTATCCGACTTTGATGATTATTAAACTAGCACCATTTTGAATAAGATCAAGCAAACTTATTTTTAACACTCAAAAATAAACCCAGATGAAAAACAAAGGAACAGTATCTCAAGCCAAAGATACTACTAAAAAAAGACGAAAGCGTTTACGCGGATTCAGTTTTATTGAAGTAATGGTTGTGATAATTATCCTAGGACTGCTTTCCAGTATTGTCGGAGTATATCTTTTTGATTCTGCGGAAAAGGCAAAAGCAGATGCGACAAAAACCCAGATAAAGGGTTTGGAAACCGCGCTTGATCTATACCGTCTGCACAATTCACGCTATCCCTCAGCGGAACAGGGACTCAAAGCCCTGCTTGAAAAACCGGAAGTGGGGGTGATTCCGAAAAACTGGAACGGTCCATATTTACGCGGAAATAACTTGCCTGAGGACGGTTGGGGCAGTCCCTATCGTTATCTAAGCGTGAACGGTAAAAATTATGAAATTATTTCACTTGGAGCGGACGCTACTGATGGCGGAACGGATTTGGATGCTGACATCAATTCAAGCGAACTGTAGCACGCATTCAAAGCTCAAGACTCATAACTCTGTGAGGGGCTTCACATTTCTGGAAATCCTGGTGGTCATAACTTTGGTCGTGCTGTTGATGGGCATGGCTGTACCCCAGTTTTTCGCTATGTTTTCAAAAGCACATGAAGTCGAATATAAGCATCTTAAAATTGTCCTGAAAATGCTCCGCAACGATGCTGTGCTTAAAAGCACTTCATACTGCCTGCTCTTTGATTTAAAGAATCAGCAAATGAAGGTCTCTGCAGAGGATACGACAGGAAAATGCAGTGAAGAGTTTTTGCAAGAACCTAAGCTACTTAAAACGCATATTTTTCCAGAAGAGTTCAGTTTACGTGAAGCAAAACCGGCAGAATCGAATTACCTAAGTTCAGGGGCGGCGTCAGATTTACTCGAAGTTCATATCAACAGTTCCGGATTTGTAACACCATTTTTTCTGCAGTTTTCCGAACCTGATTCTTCAAAGTCCTGGCAAATTGAAAGCAGGGGTATAATGGGGGAATTAAAATTGAGTGAAAGATGAGTAAAATACAATACCATAAATATCCGGAACACCGCACTATAGAAGATAGCTCAAGACTCTCTCCGCACATAATCCCACCCAACTTTGCTATTCCAGCTAATAATCAAAGTCCTGTTGTAAACAATAGACTAAACTCAAAAGTACGCAAAAAAGGTTTCACTGTGTTGGAGGTGCTGGTTGCACTTTCGATTCTGGTACTCACATTAATGGCACTATACCAGTCTTTTTCCACATCCATTTTTGTGCTTTCTTCAACCACAAACTTGTGGAAAGCTATGTCTCATGCTCAAAACGAATTATTAAAAACAGAACGCGCAACCAAAGCGCCTCCTGTTTCGCTCAGTCAGGGTGAGTTTGAACTAGAGCATGCTATGAACGGTTTCACCTGGAAAAAACATATCAGTGACACAACACCTCTGCCCGGAATAATGGTGCGTCAAGTCAACTATCAATTACTCTGGAACGAGGGAAAAAACACATATACTTATGATGCAGATATTTACGTCAAACGGGAATAAATTCCGGAAAACTCAGCAAGGATTCTCCCTGCTGGAGTTGTTGATTTCTATCGCTTTGCTAGGACTGGTGATGTCACTGCTTTACGGAGCGTTTTTCCAGATTTCAAATTCCTCTCTGCAGGTAAAATCCACGCTGGAAACACGGCAGGAATTAAGGTTACTGATGAAAATGGTGCTTGATGATCTGCAAAACGTTCAATTCTTAAAGCATTTCGCAGAATCCGGACAAAGCACAAATCAGCAACGTGAATCAGGAATGATTGCAGAAATTAAACTTGGACCGGAAAATCCTGAAACAGGAGGACTTGAAGAAGTCAGTAGCCTTTATTTTCACACCGCAGCCAAATCACGTTTCTATCCGGAGGAGAAAGAACAAGATCCGGAACTACATGAAGTGAGTTATACAATGCAGGAAAATTTAGATACAAAAACCTGGGAGTTTGTCAGGCGTGAAGATTTTTATCTCGATAACAATCTCCGCGAAGGCGGAAAAAGTTATGTCTTGTCTGAAACAGTCACTAAGTTTGAGTTGCTGCTCTTGGAAAGGGAAACTAGACTGGCAGGAGGAGGCAACCAGGAAGAATGGACCAGAGAATGGGATTCTGATGAAGAAAATTGTATCGGGACTTCCGGTGGTGCTCCATTCTGCTTACCACGGGCTGTTAAATTAACCATGGCCCTGAAAGATGAGCGTGGTAATACAGTGACAGACTCACAGGTCCACAATTTATGCGTTCCTCCCTGTAATCCTGAAATCTTTAAGTAGCAACTGTTTAGGAGCCGAGAATAATTATTGTCCTCTGTAATTTATATTAGCCCCAACCACTCCACACTGCCTTTACCCATTCTGCTGATTTCTGGAGTTCCGTGACTGAAATCAATAATGGTTGAATTTTCCGCAAAAATAACACCTCCGTCCACAATCAGATCTACTTGTTTTTTATATTTTTCATGCAATTCGTGAGGATCATCGTACAACTCGTCTGCAGAAATTCTCAAACTGCTACTGAGAATAGGATGCCCAAGAGCAGAGACGATTTCGTTTGTAATAGGATGATCCGGCCAGCGCAGACCAACTGTGCTTCGAGGAGTGAGCATCATTTTAGGGACAATCTTTGAAGCCTTAAAAACAAAAGTATAAGGTCCTGGTAACTTCCGACGAAGCAGTTTAAAAACGTCGGTTGGAATTCCCTGAGTATATTCTTGGACTTCAGTTTGATTTGCGCAGATGAAAGTCAAAGGTTTTTTCTGATTCATCTTTTTTATCTGATAGATACGTTTCATCGCTTTTTTACTGAAGATACTGCAGCCTAAACCATAAACTGTATCAGTAGGATAAATTATTATTCCATCATTTTGCAGAACATCCACGACTTGTTGAA
>JACNKY010000032.1 GCA_014381795.1 Pseudomonadota bacterium
TATATCTCTTTTCGGAGTGCGGGTTCTTTCTGATGCAGACTTTTTGCGAGGGCTTGAATGTCAGCGTCCTCCTGAGGGAGAAATTCATGCAAAGGCGGGTCAATCAATCTTATCGTTACAGGAAGTCCGTCCATTATCTCAAATATTTTCCGCATATCTGATTTTTGAAACTTAAACAAACTATCGAGAAAATATTCACGTTCTTTCTCAGTCTTTGCTAAAATCATGGAGCGTATAACCTTGATTCTCTCTTCCTCAAAAAACATGTGTTCAGTCCTGCAAAGTCCAATACCTTCAGCTCCCAGTTCGCGTGCTTTGCGTACATCTTCAGGAGTTTCTGCATTGGCCCTCACACGTAGACGCCGATATTTGTCTGCCCAGGCTAAAATTGTCTGGAAATCTTCATCCGACTGAGCTTGTATTTTTTCGATGTCACCCAGCATTACTTCACCGCTTGAACCGTCCAGCGTAATCAGTTCTCCTTTGCTAACTACTATTTGACTGCTTGTGCGGAATTCTTGTTTTTTATAATCAACTGAAATGTCGGCACATCCGGTGATACCGCATTTTCCCATTCCACGTGCAACAACGGCCGCATGAGAGGTCATTCCTCCCAGTGAAGTGAGAATTCCTTCTGCCGCTTTCATTCCGTGAATATCTTCAGGAGTTGTTGCTTTACGTACCAGAATCACCTTTTGCCCCGCTGCGGCCATTGTTTCAGCCTCATCCGAACTGAACACAACTTGACCTGTTACTGCACCAGGACTTGCGGGTAAGCCTTTAGCAATTACATTTTTTTCTGCTTTTGGATCAATCATCGGATGCAAGAAGAAATTCATCCGTTCCGGTTCAATACGTTTGATTGCCGCTCGTTCTTTGATTAAACCCTCCTTTACCATATCTACGGCGATTTTAACGGAGGCCTTTGCGGTACGTTTCCCGCTGCGTGTCTGCAGCAGAAAGAGTTTTCCTTCCTCTATGGTAAACTCCAGATCCTGCATATCCCGATAATGCTTCTCCAGTTTTTCCTGCATTTGGAAGAGTTGCTCAAAGAGCTGCGGATTCTGCATCTTAAATTCATGCAGATTCTGAGGTGTTCTGATTCCGGCAACAACGTCTTCACCTTCCGCATTTACCAGATATTCTCCATATAATTTTTTCTCACCAGTTGCAGGGTCACGTGTAAAGGCAACTCCGCTTCCGGATGTTTCACCTTTGTTTCCGAAAACCATGGCCTGAACTATTACCGCAGTTCCTAAGTTATCAGGAATGTCATTGAAGTGACGGTAGCGTACTGCACGTGGGTTTTGCCAGGAAGAGAATACGGCCTTGATCGCCTTTTCAAGTTGCACCCTCGGTTCTAAAGGGGGTTGGAAGATATTTTTGTAGGATTCAACAATTTCACTCCACTCTTCTGCCTTCATCTGCAAATCGTTGTTGTATTTTTTTGCTCTTTTATAATCTGCAAGCACGGATTCATATTTTTCATTTCCTAAGCCCTGTGCGACATCACCGTACATTTGCAGGAAACGCCGGTAAGTATCGTAGGCAAATCTAGGGTTGCCGGTTTTTTGAGCAAGACCTTCGCAAATTTCGTCGTTGAGACCTAAATTTAGAATTGTGTCCATCATTCCAGGCATTGAAACCGCGGCTCCGGAGCGTACAGAAACCAGCAGTGGATCTTTAGCATTTGCGAATTTTTTACCGAAACGTGTTTCTATTTCAGTGATTGCCTGCATCACTTCATCCATCAAGCCTTCAGGGAGTTTTTCTCCAAGTCGGTTATACTCGAGGCAGGCTTCTGTGGTGATGATGAATCCAAACGGTACAGGCAGGTTGAGGGCAGTCATTTCACACAGGTTTGCACCTTTGTTGCCCAATAAAGTATTGTCTTTTGCACTGCCTTCAGAAAATAGCCTAACTGATTTCTGCATGTTATCCCGTTGGATATTTCCGGATTACACCGGAAGATTAAAATTGATTTGATGCAAAACAGATCTTTTTTGCAAAACGATATTTCAGCATAGTATTGATGGAGAGCTCTGCCAATTCGTAATCTTACTTACGCAAATTTGCGAAGATGGAATGCGGATAGCACAACCTGAGACATTTCCGCTGTGTTAGTTTGTTATTGACAAGCAAATCCATTGTCTCTAAATTTATTCTCTCGGGAGTCTTTTTATGCCAGCTTTTTTTAGTACATTATCATCTTCAGTGTATGCAGCGTAACAGCTAGTAATGTGTCGGTGATTATCCTTTTAAATTTTTGTAGATTTCAGCATGACTTTTTTTGATCAACCACATCGACGTCAAAATGCTCTTACCGGTGATTGGGTGCTGGTTTCACCGCAGCGAACTAAGCGTCCCTGGCAGGGGAACCAGCTCTCACCGCAAGATGGAAAACTCTCCAGCCATGATCCGGAGTGCTATCTTTGTCCGGGTAATAAACGCGCCGCAGGAAAACAGAATCCGGATTACACGGGGCCGTATATTTTTCAAAATGATTTTCCGGCTCTGCTTCCTGAAACAGAATTTATTGAAAGTGAAGTCCCACTTTTTCAGGCTCAAGCAGTTTCGGGAAACTGTCGTGTGTTTTGTTTTTCGGAACGTCACGACCTCACACTTCCTGAACTGGAATTGGGCGCTGTCGAAAAGGTAGTACAGCTCTGGGTGGAGCAGGTCAAAGAGCTTGGGGGAAAGTATCGCTGGGTGCAGATATTTGAGAACAAAGGTGAGCAGATGGGCTGCTCTAATCCACATCCTCATGGGCAAATCTGGGCGGGAGATTTTCTGCCAAACGAGCTAAGCAAGGAAGATCTGCGGCAGCAGGAATATTTCCAAAGTCACGGATCTCCGTTATTAAGTGACTATGTTGCTCACGAACTGAGACAACAAGAACGTCTAGTTGAGCTAAACGAACACTGGGTGGCGGTAGTCCCCTGGGGGGCTGTATGGCCTGTTGAAGCATTGATTCTGCCGAAACGGCATGCTTCCTATCTGCAGGAACTATCCGGTGTTGAACAGAAGGCGCTGGCCGGATTACTAATGAATCTACTTTCACGCTACAACAATCTTTTTCAG
>JACNKY010000031.1 GCA_014381795.1 Pseudomonadota bacterium
TACATACTTGAAATAGTCACGGAAACCCTGATCAACAGGAATTCCACCAGGAGCATACGGTCCTGTTGTGTAAGTCAGCATCGGCACATATATTTTTTCCGCTGCCTGAGCCAGTCCTGTCAGACTGAACACGACTCCAACAATCATGACAATCGTGATTTTTTTTACTAAATTATTCATTTTATCTCCTTCTTTTCTTGTTTGAGAAATAAGCCGGCTTTGTCATCAAATCCAGCAATTATCATCCACAGATCCCCAACTCATTCTCAGATGAAGCGGAGTACCGAGGACGCGATTGACCAGGTTGCAAAATATTCCAACCGATCAACACGGTCAATAAGGAAACGGCCAAAGCCTTAGTTTTTCTTTAGCAATCCCCCATAAACGTGCCAAACCGTGTGGTTCCACAATCAGGAAAAACACAATCAGCGCGCCAAAAATCATAAATTCAATATGCGTTACCAAAGAACCTGATAACTCCAAACCTAATAACGCCGGAGCGGAATTGAGAAAAATCGGCAGTACCACAATAAATGCCGCACCAACAAATGAGCCCAGGATAGAACCCAAACCACCAATGATAATCATAAATAATATTTTAAAAGACTGATTAATTTCAAAGGCCAGCGGTTCCACAGTTCCGGTATATAAAAAAGCCCACAATGCGCCGGCAATTCCACAATAAAAAGAACTGACTGCAAAAGCAGAGAGTTTTGCCTTCAACGGTGAAATTCCAATAATTTCTGCCGCAATGTCCATGTCACGTATTGCCATCCAGGAACGGCCAATATGCCCCCTGATAATATTCCTTGCAGCCAACGCTAGTACTATGACGAGTGTCAAAGTAAAGAAATACTGGGTGAGATTGGTTGCTTCTGTACCAGTGATGTAATAGTCTCCAAACAATTTGATAGGAGGCGGAGAAATAACACCGGAACTGGAATAGTTGGTAAACCACGGTACTCTATTAAAAAGCCACAACAAAAAGAACTGTGCCGCCAAAGTAGCTACAGCGAGATAAAAGCCCTTGATTCGTAAACTTGGTATTCCGAAAAACATTCCCACTGCCGCAGTAATCAAACCTGCCAGAAACAAAACGAAAATAATATGCAGGTCCGGAAATGAGGTGGCCAGTTTGAATGCGGAAAACGCACCGCAGGCCATGAAACCTCCTGTACCTAAACTGAGTTGCCCAGCGTATCCTGTTAAAATATTGAGTCCAAGCGCAGCCAGCGAAAAGATGAAGAACTGTAAAAATATAGAATTGAGCCAGTAATCATTTGCTACCATCGGTATCACTATGTAGGCAAAAGCTATCAGTGCCATCACGAAATAACGGTCCTGTGCAATGGGCAACAACGCTTGATCTGACTTGTAAGTCGTTTTAAATTGTCCAGCTTCTCTATAAATCATAACAAATTTGTGTTAATTATTTTATAATGCTCTTCTAACATGTCTTACGACTGTGTTAATTTCAAACCCTTTAGGACTGTATTATTTAAATCTTTTAAACCCGTTCAATTATTTTTTCGCCAAACAATCCCTGAGGCCTGAACAAGAGAAATATAAGTGCTACTACATAAGCAAACCAGTCTTCAATCGCACCACCCATTGCTTCACCCCAGTAAACCTCTGCTATTTTTTCTCCGGAACCAATAATCAGTCCGCCGATAATTGCACCCGGAATTGAGGTAAATCCACCAAGAATCAGCACCGGCAGTGCTTTAAAGGCGATCAATGCTAAGGTAAACTGTACACCCAACTTGGAGCCCCAAAGGATTCCTGCGGCAAGCCCAACAATACCGGCTACTGACCAGACTATGGTCCAAATTGTTTTTAATGGAATTCCCACCGACAGTGCTGCTTGATGATCATCTGCAACTGCACGCAGAGCACGGCCTATTTTGGTTTTGGTGAAAAATCCTGCTAACAGTGCCACCAGCAAACTACAGACAACCGCAGAGAATACATCAAATTTGTTGATATAAAGTCCGGTCATTTCTGCAAGATCCATAAATGGTTCATTGGGAATACCAATGTCCAGAGGACGTACCTCGCTGCCCCAAATAGTCTGACCAAAACCATCCAGAAAATACGTTATGCCGATTGTGGCCATGAAAAAAATGATTGGATCCTGATTGACCAATGGACGTAGAACAACCCGCTCGACTGTGAAGGCAACCCCAATCATCACCAATGCAGCAAGTATCAGAGCCAACCAAGGGTTCACTCCCAGTTCCCAGAGCCCCACAAAAGTTAACGCGGCAAATAAAACCATTGCACCCTGAGCGAAGTTAAAAACACCGGATGCTTTATAGATGAGAACAAAGCCCAAAGCAACAAGTGCATACATCACTCCTGCCATTAAACCACTTACCAGCACCTCCACAAAAAAGAGAGGAGCATCGTAAATCATTACGAATGGGTCTACAAAAAATGCCTGAAACATAGAATTTTATTTAAGATAATTTTTTCAACATATCAATGTGGTACGCCCAAATATGCATCAATCACATCCTGATTCGCACGAACCTCATCCGGAGATCCATCAGCCAGTTTTTTTCCATAATCCAAAACTACAACACGTTCCGAAATATCCATTACCACACCCATGTCATGTTCAATCAATGCGATTGTAGTCCCGTATTGATCATTCACGTCGAGGATGAAACGGCACATGTCCTGTTTTTCTTCAATGTTCATCCCCGCCATTGGTTCATCAAGCAGTAACAATTCCGGTTCCATTGCCAGTGCACGACCTAATTCAACACGCTTCTGCAATCCGTAAGGCAGGCGTCCGACAGGTGTACGGCGAATAGCTTGTATTTCCAGAAAATCTATAATGTCTTCCACAAATTCCCTGTTTTCCATTTCCTCTTTTCGTGCAGGTCCAAGATACATTGCCTGCCAGAACATGTTGCGTTTCATCCGGATAATGCGCCCTGTCATAATATTATCGAGAGTTGACATTCCCTTGAAAAGAGCTACATTCTGAAAAGTACGGGCAATCCCGTGAACCGCTGCGTCATGAGATCTCATCTGCTTACGATGCACACCTTTGTAAGTAATCTCTCC
>JACNKY010000030.1 GCA_014381795.1 Pseudomonadota bacterium
AGCACCGGCAAAAACGGGTCCGTTTAAAGGTGAGTCAATTGTGCTGCCTTTTAAAAAAAATGGAGTTCAGTTCCGGGACCGTATCCTTGCTCCTCCAAATGTTGCCGACCACGCAGATGTAGACGGCAAGGTAACGCCTAAACTCATTAAACATTACCGTACCTTAGCGCGTCAGGGAGTCGGTACGATCATTGTTGAGTCAGCCTATGTGACAAAGCAGGGACGGAGCCACGTAAACCAGCTAGGAATCTCAGAAGAAGAACATCTTGAAGGACTGGAAAACCTCGCCCGCGGTGTTAAAAAAGAAGGAGCCGCTATCGGAATCCGTATCAGTCATGCCGGCGCACAAACTTCTGAAAGTGCCTGCGGTGAACAGCCGGTCGGCCCATCAGTTTTGAACTTTGGACGTGATTTTGACGTCAGCCGTGAGTTTGATCAAGGTGATGTTGAAGAGATTATCTTGAATTATGTTCATGCAGCAGAACGTGCGGAAGAAGTCGGAATGGATTTCATCGAAATAAACGGTACTGAACAGCAACTGCTGGATCAATGTTGTTGTGTCAAACTTAATTCCCGCGTGGACGAATATGGTTCTGCGAAGATTGAAACACGTATGCAATTGGCAATGGAAGTTGTCAGCGCCATCAAGAATCGTGAATCAGTAAAAATACCAATTAGTTACTACTTTTCTATTTTTGACAAAATTGAAGACGGATTTAAACCTAAAGATCTTAAAAGCATGTTAATACTGCTGGAAAACGCAGGAGTAGATTTTTTCCATCCTCTGGCAGTACATGCAATGAACAAGTGCTTTGAAAACAAAGAACCGCTGTGTCAATGGAGTGCCAAATATACTGACATACCATTGATAATTAACGGCAACATCAAGTCTCCGCAATTGCTAGACGAAGCCGCGACGATGGGATGTGCTGACTGGTTTGCAATGGATCAAAGCATCTTTGAACGCCTGCAGTGGTATCAGTTCCTCAAAAGAAAAATCAGCCAATAAAACTTTAATAAAGCAGAAAAATGTCACGATCTATTGTTAACACATCTAAGGCACCCGCGCCATTAGGACCATATTCACAGGCAGTTCGCTGCGGAAACATGCTCTTTGTTTCAGGACAAATTGCGCTTGATCCAGAAAATGGAGAACTGGTGCTGAGTTCATTTGCAGAACAATGCCATAGAGTCCTTCTGAATCTGAAAATAATCCTAGAAGCAGGAGGTTCTGCTTTAGAAAATGTGCTGAAAGTTACAATTTACGTGAAAAATTTAGCACAATTTGATGAATTAAATGAAATATATTCTGAATACTTCGATGCTGCAAAACCTGCACGTGCATGTGTAGAAGTAAGTGCTTTACCAAAAGGTGTTGCTGTGGAAATGGATGCAATCGCGGAAATTTCTTCAGGGGTCTAATCTTCATCAACAATCAACATAGTTAAACAAATGTCAGTCTTAAATGTAGCTATTGCCGGATTCGGTACAATCGGCAGTGGTGTCGCACATGTTTTAGCTCAGCACAGTGAACATCCAGACGCAAAAATAAAGCTCGCAGGGATTCTGGAGCGTGATACTCAGGGACAATTTGTCCGATCGTGGTTTGAAAAAAACCCAGAATTGTTTTACGAAAGTCCGGAACAATTGCTTGAGGATCCTGATGTTGATGTGATAGTCGAGACAATAGGCGGTAGCGGATTTGCCCTTGAACTGATCATCAATGCTTTGCAAAATGGTAAACATGTCATTACGGCCAATAAAGATTTAATTGCGGTACACGGTGCGGAACTAATGGCAGTCGCACAGAAAAACGGACGTCACTTGCTCTTCGAAGCTGCTGTAGCAGGAGCAATTCCGGTTTTGCGTTTACTGAAAGATTATTTACATGTACAGGATATTCAGGGAATCAGGGCTATTCTGAATGGAACAACAAACTACATTCTTAGTGAAATGGAAAGCAATGACCTTTCTTTTGAGCAGGCCCTATCGCAGGCACAGGATTTAGGATTTGCAGAACAGGATCCCACCAACGATATTAAAGGGATTGATGCACGATATAAACTGATAATTCTGACTTATTTAATCACCGGACAATGGTTTTCTCCTGAGCAAATATCTTTGGAGGGTATAGATCATTTGGAACTGGCGGATTTTGAATATGCTGAACGAATGGGACGAAGGATTAAATTAATCGCAAATCTACGACTTAGTGAACAAGGAGTTGAGGTTTATGTTTTGCCACTCATGATTGAAAAAGATGACATCCTCGCAAAAATCGCAGGTTCAACAAACGCAGTTACTCTCACAGGTAAATTTTCGGAAGACATCACACTCATCGGTAAAGGTGCCGGCAGCCTTCCGACGGCCTCGGCGATTGTTTCTGACCTGAACAAAGTTCAAAGCCATCCTGAACCATTTCCGCCTCCTCCTGAGTCCAGAAAGTTAGCAATAGAATCGATGGATGAAATAAGTTTTCGCCACACTCTACGTTTTGAAGTTCGGGACCATCCAGGAATATTTGGTCATTACGGGAAGATATTTGAACGGCTTTCTATCAATATTTATGCCCTCGAGCAATTACCTCAGTATCATCGAATTGGGAAAGAAGGTGAAGAAACTGTGATTTTCACTTTGACTCTCCAGAACTGTAAAGAAGGCCTAGTTCAAAAAGCTCTCGAGGAAATCAATCAGGCAGACTACATGTTGAAACCGGTCGTCCTACTCAGAGAAATTGTCTGAAATTGATATTTGGCAAATCGTCAGTATTCAACTGACAAAAGACTCTCGTCAATAAACTAATGTTCAAATTTATCAGTACATTCCGTTTACAGTTTCTTATCATTGCTACCTTCATTGGTCTGTTTATGCTTATGTCGGAAACACATACCAATGAAGGTACATCACGTTTTCAGTCGGTTGTACAAACTCTTACCTACCCCCTGCAGGCATCTGTAAACTCAGTTGCATCGACTTTCAAAAATCTCTGGAATTCTTACATATCACTGATCGATGTAAACGAGGAAAATAAGCTTCTCCGGCAGCAACTACATGATCTTGAGGAGAAGATGACT
>JACNKY010000029.1 GCA_014381795.1 Pseudomonadota bacterium
TTAAGTTTCCGTGAAACAATTGTTTGTAAAGACTGCACTATTTCAGTGCCTACTAAAATTGCGTCCACACCCATGTGGGGCAATGCGGCATGTCCACCCTGTGCATTTATTTTTATTTCAAACAAGCTTTCACTTGCTGTGATTGGACCTGTACGCATTGCAAAAGAACCAACCGGCATTCCCGGAAGATTGTGTATCCCGTAGACATCATCAACGTCAAACCGTTCAAACAGCCCTGCTTCAAGCATAGCTGGAGCACCAAGACCATGCTCTTCATTTGGCTGAAAAATAAAAACTACCCGGCCTTCGAAATCTTTAGTTTCCGCCAGATATTTGGCTGCACCAAGCAGCATGCTCGTATGTCCATCATGTCCGCAGGCATGCATTACACCTTCCTGCCTGGACCTGTAGGAACAAGTACCGGTTTCTTCAATCGGCAGAGCATCCATGTCTGCCCTGAGACCAATACTGCGTCCGGATTTACCATTTTCTAAAATACCGACGATGCCGGTTCCGCCTATTCCACGATGGACTGAAACTCCAAAATCAGTTAACAGTTCAGCAACCTTTGCTGAAGTTCTGTGTTCTTCAAAACCAAGTTCAGGATGGAGATGAAAATCATGTCTCCATCCCATCATTACATCTTGTAAATGTTTGGTTTTCAACATTAAACCATTCTAAAACTTAGCCATTAACAGAAAAACTGCTGTTAGGATTAATATCACGGTTGCGAGAATAAAATCCCATATTGAGTTCCAGACCTGTATACACAGTTTTAACTTTCAAAGGATCAGCATCGTGATTATGGCCTTTTTCGCAGGCGTCAATCAACTCCGCCATACAATGTCCGGCGACTGGCGCATTTTTGAACTGATTTCCGCTGGAACCGATGGCCATGTAAAATCCTCCAAGTACTGATTTGTCATAAATCGGAATCCAATCGTCAGAAACATCATACAGATCAACTACTCCACTTGTGCGTGAAGGAATTTTTAATTCGGGAATACGTCGAGCACAGCGGTAAACCTGCGCTTTCCATTGTGATTCAGTGATTTGATTGTTGTAATCATCCGGATCAGCTACCCATTCCTGTGGATCGCATTTCGGGTCTTCACTGCCAATGAGAATGGTGTTGCCTGTTTCTGGGCGAAAATAAATAGCATTGTTGCCATCTGAAGTATGACATCCGTCCTTTTCAAAATCATAACCATCCGGTGAAGGTACATGATGCACCTCATGACGTAAGGCATTGGTTTTGATGTTCATTTCATCTTCAACACCTGCCATCCTGTTGATTACAAAAGAATGCGGTCCTGCTACATTTACAACCACTGGCGAGTCAATTTGCTCTCCGTTACTTAAAGTAACGCCAAGAACTTTTCCATTTTCCTGACGGATTTCAGTAATTTCGCGATTAAACAAAAATTCTCCACCTTTGGCTTCTGCGGCAACTTGGAGATTGTGCGAACTGAGTTGCGGATCACTGACGTATCCTGAACCTGGTGTATAAACTGCACCCTCTATTTGCTTTCCAGTTTTGTCAAAAAAATTATCGTCTTCATCTGGGCGTGTTGGTTCTCCATATTGGTCGTGTGAATAATTTGGCATCTTTTCCTTTAATTTCTTCAGGTCCCAAATTTCATATTCTACTCCAATTTCCTTATAAAATTCTAAAACTTTTTTGCTGTGATCTTCACCTTGAAGTTTTAAAAGAATGGAACCGGTTTTCATGTATTTGATCAATCCACGCTCATCTTCGACTCCCAAATAATCGGCCCAGTCATCCCAATAGGAAAAACCTTCGTATGCCATTGCCAACCCATCCCAAGTCGCATAACTTGCCCTAACAATAGCACAAGAATTACTGGTTGAACCGTATCCTGAAGTCGGCAATTTGTCTATGTTAAGGGTTTTGTAGCTGCGCTTTGCCAACTCAAACGCAATTGCAGAACCGATGACTCCGGCTCCAATGATAATGGCATCTGCTTTTCTGTTCATCTTTTTATTATTGTTTTAGTGTTTATTTAAATAATAATTGATCAAATCTCAATCAATTTTACCCCATGTCCAGTTATTTCAAGAAACTGTCCCATGTCTTCACGCGGAATCACCAATGTACTCGTATTCACGAGAGGGTGGCAAAGAATTGCTTCCGCCTGCCAGATATCCTGATCAATAAAGGCTTCTACCTTATTATCATGATCATTGGCTAATGCCAGCAAACTAACTGAACCCGGTTCAATTCCCAGATGATTTTTGAGCCGTTCCGGCGAACCAAAACTCAAACGAGAAGAATCCAACTTGCCTGAAAGTGCTTTCAAATCTACTTGTTTGTCCTCCGGTACAGTAACTAAAAAATGCCTTGATCCCTTTTTGTCACGCAAAAATAAATTTTTTGTAGAAGCACCTTCCAGTTCCGGAGAAAGTTGTTTTGACTCCTCAACTGTAAAAACAGCTTCATGATCGTGACGTTCGTATTCAACTTGGTTAGTCTCAAGAAATTCGTAAATGTCTTTCACAATTTAAGATTATAAAAAGGTTTTTCAGCTTATGCCCGCCAGACCACTTCCACTCCAGCGTGGTCCAAGATACCCTGAATAGGCACCGAAGGTTTACGGATGCGTACTACGATAAGGTCTATCGAAAAGAGCGACTGCATTTCCTCAATAATCCTGTTAGCAAGAGTTTCAATCAAATTGAAACTCTTTTCTGCACAAACTCTGCTCACGATGTCGTGGGCACTCACATAAGATACTGTAGCGCTCACCTCATCTATCCAAGGTAAAGGAGGATTTTCGAGGCGGTATTCCAAATCAATTTCAAACCGCTGCCCTAGAGTTTTTTCTTCCAGATGCACACCATGAAATCCATAAACAACAATATTGCTGAGGCTGATGGTATAGTCTTGTCTGCCGCTCATATTTCTAGCCGAAAAACTGGCTTAATAAAGCTGTTAAAATATAAATCATCCATTATCAGGATAGGCCTATTATTCTTCCATTTGAGTCTATATCAATCTTTTTCACCGCGGATTCACGGGGCTTTCCCGTCCTGAGCATCATTT
>JACNKY010000028.1 GCA_014381795.1 Pseudomonadota bacterium
GTAGCAAACCTAGCTTTACTGTTTCAACTGATATTCCAGGACTTTTTGGAGAAAACGCAGATGAGATAAAGCTCTCTACTGGAGGACAGGATGTGTCGGGATATATAGGAGGCGAGCTTGCTATGGGATATGGACAGTATTTACATGGCGGGGAAGGAACTCCGACTGAAGGAATTGTCGTTCAATATGACAAGGAACTTGGCAATCGGTTGGTGGACATAAAAGATGAACAAGGAAGAGTAATTGGCCAAAAACTAGTCAAACAGACTAGCGAAGAATTGGTAGGAAAAGATATAGAAGGATACATTCACATTACTCAAAGATCTGTAAAATATCAGGTCGGAGCTAATCACAATCAAACTATTTCCTTTTCATTAGATGATCTACGTACAGAACAAATTGCTCGAGATGTTAAAAATAATAGTAATTTTAATAGTCTTGCAGACATAGACCTTACAAACAGTAATGGAGCACAGGATTCGATTAAACTGATTGACGACGCGATTATGGAAATTGGGGCTTTGAGGGGGAACCTTGGTTCGTTCCAGAAAAATTCGTTGGAATCTAACTTACGTAATTTAAGGGTCTCAAGCGAAAATCTTACAAATGCTGAGTCAGTCATCAGAGATTCTGATATGGCTGTGGAAATGAGTGACTTTACGAAAAATCAAATTTTGATTGCTTCTGGAACTGCAATGGCAGCACAGGCAAATCAAATACCTAAATCAGTCCTGCAACTCCTCAGCAGCGCGACTAAGTAAAAGATTTAAGGCTCAATATTCAAGATTTAAGGTTAAAGGTCCTGGTACCTAGCCCTTATCTGGTTTTTTGAGCCTTGCCGATTATAACTTTTAAAAAAGAATTATTCATCAAGTTGCTGTCATCAGCATGGCAGCTTTGTGAATCATTTTTTAAATATTTTAATTTATTTTAGTTTTGTCCCTGGGAGGAGAAACGAGGTGTATTTGTATGCTGAGTTTTTCTCCTGGAGAACAGTTTAACAAAAAAGGGATTATGTCTATTAATATTCGTGCAAACACAGGTTCGATGATGAGATCGTTAAGCGAGCAGGGTACATTCAGAAACTCAATGTACCAGCAGGGTGAGGAGAAGAAAGAAAAAGACCCAACTCCCGTGCCTTTAGCAGTCATCGAGGGCGATCTGACGGATCAAGTAGTAAAAAATGAAATGAACAGGGTGCAGTCAGCAGGATTACAAAGTGAGATATCACATGTTGAGGAAGACATGTCAATTGTACAAACTGTAGCAAGAGCACTGACACATGTTGAAAATTCTCTGCTTAAAATGAATGAACTGCTTGTATTAGTAAGCGATGAATCTGAATTAAACTCCGCTGTCAGGTTGACTGACCAGACTGAGTTAGAACAGTTGATTAATCAAATAAACAAAATCGCAGATGAAACAAGTTACGGTCAGCATGCGCTATTAGACGGTAGTCACGGAGTACGCGGAGTTGCAACTGGTAAATATTTGGAATTTGTTGGTATGAATGCCGATTCAAAAACTTCACCGATAAGCGGTTATCAAGTATTAGTTACAGAAGTTTCTACGAGATCAGAACTACAAGGTGTGCGCCCTTTAACACAAGCAATGATAGATAATGAAGAAACATTGATCTTTGAAGAAGGTGGGATAGCTAACCGGTTCGTTACTCAGAAAGGGGTAAGTGTTACTAACACATTTAAACGTCTTTCAAGATGGGTTGCCGAAAGAGAAATACCACTTGAAATTATCCTAAATTCGAATCAGCTTCTGCATCTCAGACATCTTCAATTCGGAAGTTCACACAGTTTTGGAGCTTCAAGTTACACACCAGGGCTTATTTCGCCAGAAAGTCAGCGGATTACTTATGCAAAACCGGGATTGAATGTGAAAGGTTTTATCAATGCTATTCCAAGTTTTGGGCACGGTCAGTTTTTGAGTGCACCTGCTGATGCAGACGGAATAGGTGAACTGACAGTCAGGTATACAGGAAATGAGGTGCCAGCTGACAACATTGCCGGAACTGTTTCTGTGTCGCAGAATGGTTTTCAATTTCAGCTTGGAAAGCCTGTACCGCATATAGAACAGCTTAGTCTTGGAAGCATTCACGCAACTGATCTAGGAAGGGAAACTGAAAATGTTTCCGGTTTTCAGTCATTACAGGAAATCGATATTAGGACTGGACAAAGAGTCAAAGATTCAATTTGTGTCCTTGCAAAAAGCTTTGCAGAAGTAATTGCTGTAAAAGACAGAGTTGAAAAGTTTTGTGGAATAACTTTAAAAACAAATTTGCAGTACTTGCAAAAGGAATATAACAAGCAAACAATTTTTCGTCCAAATCTGGAAAATAGCAGGAGCGCAAAGGCTTTTGCAGAAATTACAAAAAATATAATAACAGAAAATGCAGGACGCTCTTCAATGGCACAGGCAAACCAAAATCCGAAAACTGTGCTCACGTTATTGAAGTGACAATGAACAACTTAATTAGTCAAGCAGGTCAAAAACAGTAAAAGCAAATATTTAAGCTTTAACTGTAACAAGAATTAAAATCTGACGGGACTGATACAGTCTGGTAATTCATCTTATGATCTTAATATAGATCAGTAATTTGTTTAAAAACTTTTGTAATAAAAACAATATTAAAATTACAAAAGAATTAAACAAATATCAGTCTTCATTCTTCAAACAGTGAAGGTAGAAAAGAGAATAAACATCGGTTGGTGTGGGAACCTTCTGATGGGTCGATATTTACGACAACGAGCTGAAGTCAAGACCAGGAAGGTTGCGATTAGGCTGATTTTTAATACGTTCATCAACAATCAAACAGAATAAAGGTAAACATGGCTTTAAGGATAAATCACAATATCGCTGCGATAAATTCGCATAGGAACCTGATAAAGAACACTGAGGTTCAAAACAAAAACTTAGAACGGCTTTCGTCAGGGTTGAAAATCAACCGTGGTGCAGACTCACCTGCAGGCCTGATCATCTCAGAACGGATGAGGGCACAAATAGGGGGGCTACGACAAGCCATAGAAAATTCTGAAACTGG
>JACNKY010000175.1 GCA_014381795.1 Pseudomonadota bacterium
TCAAAACCTAAAGCAGAAATTTCAAATGCCTCCGGATTGCTGGAACTGTCCTGTGCGATATTAGGCTTAATTCCGGAAGCTGGATTATTGAACATTGCACTGAGTGTTTGTTTTTCTTGGGAAGAATCTACCAGCGCGTAAAGTTTTTCTTCAGGAATATGTCGTAGAAATTCACCCAGCAGCAAACCGTCTCTCGCATTGAGTACAAGGGCCAGAGTATTACGCGAGAGCTTGCACCATTTTAATAAACGGTCACGCACTTCGTTGAGCAATTCCCCGGAACTGCCCATCGTTCGTGCTTCCCAGTAATTTGAGCTTCCGGATTGTTCTGCTGAAGTTTCGGATAAAAAGGCAGCCAGTTGCGCTTCACGATGTCTTGCCACATTATCCTGGATGGCTGCTTCATAACCTTGATCCGATGGCTGATAAAAAATCCGCCCCTGTAAAACATCCGGAAGATATTGTTGAGCTACCCAGTGATCACGGTATGCGTGCGGATAAAGATAACCTTCTCCGTGTCCAAAGGCCTTTCCGTCTCGGTTTGCGTCTTTGAGCGTGTCCGGAACCTCGTCAGCCTGTTCCTTTCGTACAACTGAAATTGCGTCAAAAAACGCAAACGCTGAATTGCTCTTGGGCGCAGTACTTAAATACAAACAGGCTTGCGCAAGGTGATAACGACCCTCCGGCATACCTACATAATCAAAAGCCTGGGCTGCGGATGTAACAACAGCTAACGCCTGCGGATCTGCCATGCCTACATCTTCACCGGCAAAAATCAGCATTCTCCGGATAATGAATTTCGGGTCTTCACCTGCCTCTATCATTTTCGCCATCCAGAAAAGTGCGGCATCCGGATCGGAACCACGCATAGATTTGATAAAAGCGGAAATTGTGTCAAAATGCGCGTCTCCGTCTTTGTCATAAAGTACTGCCCGCTGCTGAATTGATTCTTCCGCAACTTCCAAAGTGATCTTTATAACCGCCTCATTGTCAACTTCACTTGTTAACACTGCGAGTTCGAGTGCATTCAAAGCCGCCCGGGCGTCACCGCCAGCCACATTTGCGAGGTGCTGACTTGCCCTGTCTTCGATGACTACTTTTTTATCACCAAATCCACGTGCCGGATCTGCCAGTGCCTGCTTGATAATTTCCTCAACTTCACTTGAATCCAGTGATTGCAGTTGAAAAATTCTGGAACGGCTGACAAGTGCTTTGTTGTCTTCAAAATATGGATTTTCCGTAGTCGCGCCGATCAAGATTACAGTACCGTTTTCAACATGCGGCAGAAGAGCATCCTGCTGTGCTTTGTTAAAACGGTGTACTTCATCTACAAACAAAACAGCACGACGTTGTTGTTCGGAACGCACCTTTTTGGCGGTTTCAATACACTTGCGGATATCAGCGATTCCGGACAAAACCGCGTTGATGGAAAGGAATTCAGCTTGGGTTGTGTTGGCAATTATACGGGCAAGTGTAGTTTTTCCTGTTCCCGGAGGTCCATAAAAAATCAGGCTCGTCAATTGATCGGCTTGAATAGCACGCCGTAAAAGACGTCCTGGCGCTAAAATGTGACTTTGACCGACAAACTCTTCAATCGTTCTCGGGCGCATACGGTCTGCTAACGGAGCTTCTTTACGGATTTGCTTTTCGTGTGTGTGTTCAAATAAATTCACTTAGAAGCCTGTCTCATTTAGAAATGAATGGAACTTTCACTACTGAGTTTATATAGTGTAGTGTACATCTCAAGCTCCCAATCAAAAAGCTATTATTCTGTCAAAAATTTCTGCATTCGTATACTGCTAAAATATGCCTTCCTTTTCTGTAACTCAAGCACGAATTCATCAACTAAGTACCTTGATCCATCAGTACAATTATTCGTACTATTGCCTTGAAAACTCAGATGATCAAGGAAATAGCTGTACAGATGAAACTTATGATGAACTGGTGTTAGAACTTAAAACGTTGGAAAAGCAGAGCCCTGAGTTGAGAAGTGAAGATTCTCCCACCCTCCAGATCAAAGGAGAACCACACTCAGGTTTTCCAAGCAGGAAACACCTCGTGCCGATGCTGAGTTTAGGAAATGTCTATTCACTGGACGAACTTAAAAGCTGGGACACAGGCGTAAAAAAACTACTTGGAGGGCAAAGTGCGGAATACGTTTGTGAGTTGAAAATTGACGGAGTAGCAGTTTCTGCAATTTACAGGAACGGAATTTTGAGTTCCGGAGTAACCCGGGGTGACGGGAGTGAGGGTGAGGAAATTACTCCGAATATCAAAACAATTACTTGTCTGCCTTTAACACTGAAAGATGAGCGTGATTTGGAGGTACGCGGCGAGGTTTATCTTCCACGTAAAAGTTTTGATGCACTTAATCAGCAGCGCCTCATTTCCGGAGAGCCGCTTTTCAAAAATCCAAGAAACGCCGCCGCCGGTTCGTTAAGGTTGCTGAACAGCGCCGAAACCAGTCGACGTCAGTTAGCAGTCTTTATCTACACAATTGCCGAAGGTATTCCCCATGAAACTCACGCCGCTAATTTGGACTTTCTGTCTCAACAGAAATTTCCGGTCAATCCGGAAACAAAATTAGTTTCTTCAATCGAAGATGTACTGGAATTCTGTCGCTACTGGGAAGAACACAAGGAGAAACTGGATTATGACATAGACGGTATTGTACTCAAAGTTAACTCACTAAAACAGCAAAAGCAGTTGGGTTTCACCGCAAAATCACCGCGCTGGGCAACTGCGTTTAAATTTACTGCGGAACAGGCCGCGACCGTGCTGAGAAGCATTGAAGTCGGTGTGGGGCGGACTGGCATTTTAACACCTGTTGCGATACTCGATCCGGTTGAGCTGAACGGAACAACGGTTTCACGTGCGACTCTTCACAACTACGATCAGGTGGAGCGTTTCAAACTGCATTTAAACGACCATGTAACACTGGAAAAAGGCGGTGAAATAATTCCAAAAATTGTTGCATTTGATCCTACATTACGTTCATCCGTAGCTCAAAAGAGCGAACAGCCATTAGCTTGTGC
>JACNKY010000058.1 GCA_014381795.1 Pseudomonadota bacterium
TGATCAAAAACTACTGATTGGGGGCCTTCAAGCACTTCATCAGTTATTTCCTTACCCCTTTCAGCAGGTAAACAGTGTAGCACAAGCGCATCTTTTTCTGCATATTTCAAGAGTTTTGAGTTAATTTGAAAATCTCTTAAAACACGCTCCCTTTCCGCAATCTTATCTTTTTCCCCCATGCTGGCCCAGACATCTGTATAGAGGGCTTCCGCGCCATCCACAGCTTCCTCTGCAGAGTTAGTAACTTTGATGGTTGAAATACCGAGTTCTTTTATTTCATTGACGAGTTTCATATCAGGCATAGTTTCAGGCGCAGTTGCAATGCGTAAATCAAGCGGAATCCGTGCGGCGAGATTTAACCAGGAAATAGTCATGTTATTACTGTCACCAACATAAGCAATGCGTACATTATCGATGCGTCCCAGTTTTTCCTTGATCGTCAGCATATCCGACATCACCTGACACGGATGGTTAAAATCAGTGAGCATATTAACAACAGGCACAGTCGCCTGTTCTGCTAAATCCAACACCAGCTGATGCGAAAATGTACGGATCAGAATACCGTCCACAAAACGTGACATAACTCTGGCAACATCACTCACCGTTTCTCTTTCTCCAATTTTAAAATCCTGCTCAGAAAGCAACATTGATGCCCCACCAAGCTGAGCTATTCCAACTTCAAAGGAAAGGCGTGTGCGTAAAGAAGGCTTATGAAAAAAAAGTCCATAGCTTTTTCTCTGCAGTAACTGCGGGCACTGACCTTCTTTTGTTTGCTGCTTCAACTCAACAGCAAGGTCAATATTGTTACGTATCTCCTCACTTGTCCAATCAAGAATTGAAATAAAATCTCTTTTCATTTTTTAAAAATATTGTAAGTTAGACAAAATTTAATTGCTTCTACGCAAAATAATAGCTAGCATGAATTCTAACATTTTAGCAACCACATGTTAAGAGGAATCATGCATGAAATGAATATCCTGGTCACAGTTGCTGTGATTGCAGGTCTTTACGTCTCGATCTTTCTCGTAGCTGAGAAGGTGTTTATGCAAGACGAAGATTGAGCCTCAGACTTTCCTTGAGGCTTTTCAACTTAGTTTTTGCCGGCATCCTGTTTTTAACAGGCTGCTCTTCCTTTTCCGGCCTCGAACCTGCCGGACTTTCCCCTGCACAAATCGAAACCCTGCGCTTATCCGGTGGGAATTATGCTCTTTCCGGAAGGATTCTTTTTAAGCATCCTGAAGGAAAGCACAGCGGTGAACTGGAATTGCAGATTTCCAGTGACTCAGAATTAAAACTTAGTATCTTTACTCCACTGGTTGGTTCATTGATTTATGAACTGCGTGCCAGTTCCAAAAAGTTTTTGATCCTGAATTATCAGCAAAAAAACTTCGTTCTTGCTGAAAATAAGCAGGAAGTCCGTCAAACATGGCTGGGCATGGATCTCACATTGACAGAACTAAAATGGCTGATTCTAGGCAAACTTCCGGAAACAACTCCAGACTGGCAGCGTAAAATTCTCCCAACCCGTGAATTACAACTCAGACAAGGCGTTACCGAAATACGTATTCGCTATAATAATTCCGGACAAATTGCATCGATGCGAAAATCTCTCGATGGTTTGTTGGAGTACACTGCCGAAATTCCGCTTTATCAAAAACATTATAATCTGCCCTTTCCAAGAAAAATCAGCATTGAGGATTATTCCGGAGACAGCAAGTGGCTGATGGTTTTCAGTGAAATACAAACACCTGAAAAAGCCTTGAAACCACTCGATTTTAACACCCCGCCTGAGATGCTGCCGCTGTTGAGTGATCAGTAATTATTATTCAGTGTTCCGGATTCAATGAACTGTTTTCAGAGTTCCGTTTTCAAAACGTAAAACTTCAAGTTCTCCTGCAGGATTGAGCTTTAAAACTTTTCGTTGCGAAAGCCAGTCCGGCACAATCCTTAAAACTCCGGAAGATCCTTCCACCTTAATTTCCTGCTCAAGATGGAAATGTCCCACAAAGTATTGATCAACTTCCGGAAGTACTGATTCAGCAAACTCCTGTATCTCTGCAGTTGGATAATGGACTTTATATTCTTGATTAGTATTGACAAGCATTGTTTCTATCCGTCCCGCAATCCAACGTGCTAACGCTCCCGGAATAGCGCGAAAGCAGGTTTCAAAGATGATATTATGTGTCAGGGCTTTCCAACGCAGATATTGACTGTCATTATAGTTTATTGTGTCTCCGTGAATAAAAGCGTAACGTTTCTGTCCCCAGTTTAAAAACCAATCGCTGTGTGACAAATGAGTAAACGGAATAATTTTTTTCCAGCGATCAGTTAATTTACGCGGTAATAACATTTCCCTGTTTCCCGCAATAAACACAACATTGCTCCCGTTATCCCGTAGTCGTTCAAAGCCTTTCATAGTCTGATGATGCAGGTCTGTCCAGAATTTTTGCGGTGCCAGCCATATTTTAAAGAGGTCACCTAAAAATACCACAGTATGCGGATTTTCCAATTTTGACAGCATCTCAACAAATTCCTTTGCAGGCGCAATGCTCTCGTCCAAATGAGAATCTGCAATAATATACAGATTACCCTCCGGTTCAGGAACATTAATTACGGACTTCTCTTTACTATTCATAAATGTAATATATAATGCTAAATCAGCTATTTATAAATTTTCATAATTTAGTTTTTATCGACCTTACCTGAAATAATCTACTGGATTTTTACTAAAGATAAAAGTATAATACTGAGGGTTTGCCTTACAGCGTTAATTTTTCAAATTAAGTAGAATGAGTTAGTCTATGCGTTTAGTTATTATTGGCGGTGGAAACATGGGAGGAGCGATCCTTCTTGCTTTGGTAAAGACAGAAGCAGTTTCTCCGGAAAATATTTTATTAATAGAGCCGGATCAAGAAAAACGCGAAAATTTGACTAAAACAACCAACTGCGTTTCTCAAGCAGAAATTGACGAAACTATACGTGGATATGACCTGCTTTTAATTGCGGTGAAACCTCAGGCAGCGACTCC
>JACNKY010000156.1 GCA_014381795.1 Pseudomonadota bacterium
TACTGGCCAAAACGCCAATGTCCTGCGGACGGAGAAAACGACCCTTATTTAGTATAGACTGGTTTATTTTAATATCTTCACCAATCAGTCCTACATGTTTCCCTGGGGATACTGCATCTATAACCTGAATTTGATCACCGACTAATTCAGCATTTTCTGCCATCAAGACTGCATTTGTACCTTTTGGAAGAGGACCTCCGGTCATGATACTCAATGCTTCTCCGGACAGAACTTCTGCCTCATACCTTTCTCCGGGAGTAACTTGACCAACTATGCTAAACATTAATGGATTGTAAATAGACGCACCAAAGGTGGATTCCGCATGCAGTGCATACCCGTCCATGGCAGATCGATCAAAGTTTGGTACATTTACAGTAGAAATAATTTCCTGAGCCAAAATCCGACCGCTTGCTTCAACAGTAAGTATCTCCTCAGAAGACAACAATTGAGAATGTTCCTTGATCAATGCCAGCAAAGTTTTCACAGGTGTACGCTTAAGAAATCCACGCATGCGAATATCAGCTTTTGACTTCATTTAAGCAACTATCTTCATGGAATTAAATTAATATTTAAGACTTTTCAAATACAGCTTCAAAATCCCAGCCAAGCTGACGTTCTGAGAAGTTGTGATAAATCGGCTGAAAAATGATTGATGCTCTCACAACTAATATGCTAGTAGCCAGTCGCAGCCCCGACCAAAGATACTGTTCTATATCACCATCAGAAAAAACACGTTCAAAGTGCTTTAACTCAGGATCATGCCGACTGTCTATCATCACACCTAATGCTTTCCAACTTGCATCAGTCCACGGATTATTGGCGATTTCCTGCCTTTGCATCATTACAGTCACCTGAAATTCTTTATATTTTTCAGGATTTTTTTTAAAATCACTCATAGTTTTTCTGAACTGTATTTTACACTTTTAGTAGGCAGACAAAGTATCACAGACTTGCAGCTTAATCAATCAGACACGTAATATTTTTCCGAATATACTTTTACTAAGCAATCATGCCTCTTTCAAAAAAGTAACGGAAAAACCAACATCATTCTCTGAAAAAATGACTGTTGATTTGAAGGGATGATTATTTTTTCAGCACAAAAAAAGCATTTGGACCAGCGCAGAAATCTATCTGGATCTGACGATGATAAACAAAAACAACCGTTTTACCGCCGATCATTTCCGCAAATTCAAAGCGCCACTCGTCTGTTTTTTGTTGAAATTCACGTTGAAGAACCTTAAATCTCTGCATTTCCCTGAGCAAAACATATGCTACAGAAGGGTGCTGTTCCGACTCCAGAGAACTCCCGTAAATTCCGGAAACTGTATATCCAGTTTCTTGATTAACAGCTTTTTCACAAAGATTTTCCTGCTTTTCTGCTGACTCTGCCACCTGAACAAAAGTACCTGCAAACACACATAAAACAGTAAAAAACAGACGCATCATTCACTTCAATAAAATAGGGCTAACTTTCACCTTGTCTCCCGCCAACTCAATCTGGTGAAATGAAGATTTTTGTCCTGGATAAAGTATTGAGGTAGAGGATGCGGAATTAAGCAGCAACAGTTCCGGAGCAGAATCTCTGGATAATCGATGCTGCCAATTACGGTGAATGTGCCCGTGTAGATATAGACGAATGTTTGGTTGACGCAAAATCCAGTTCCGGACAGGTACAAGATTGTAGAGTTCGTGAAAATGATCCACCTCCCAGCCTTCAGGAAAAGTCAGTGGATAATGATTAACAATGATAAAACGCGTTTTTTCCGGAAAACTGCTCAGCAGATTTTCAGTAGCCTGAATTGTACTGCGGCGTACAGTGCCTGAGGCAGTTAACCAGTCGTTAGGATGAGCACTGTCCCAACCTGCTATTACCCAGTCCGAGTTTAGTTTACGTACATGAATTTCTTTGTCACCAAAGAATTCTCCAAAATATTGTTTATAATAATCTTTGCCTCCGCTTTCCTTTATATAACGATCATGGTTTCCCGGAATTATGGTGACACGTTCCGGATCTTTGATCAGAGGTTCGAGTGTCTCTCTTGCCAGTGAAAATTCACGTTCCAGTGAAAGTTGAGTCAAATCTCCGCTGATTACCAGATGATCCCATTTCATCTGTTGAATTTGCTCTACGAGCAGTTTTGCTCTTTGAAGAGGATATTGTTTGGCACGGCGAAAAAACAAATTCCCCATGCCTAAAATTCTTTTAGACTTGCATTCTTGAAAATTTTGCGGATATGTCTGGAAATGCAAGTCAGATATGTGTACGATGGTCGGGTTCATGAATGTTTTTAATTCTGTTGAGCTGGCTGTTTTAAAATTAGCTTTGAAGTCAGGTTTCCGGATTTAGTTATAGTTTAAGATGTTTTGTAGAAAAAACTTTTTTGAGCAGAATGCCTTTTTATTGTCTTGTTCGCAAGCGTTCTTTTTAATGCAGGAGCGCTAACTGGTTTTTATCAATCACAATCTCAGGAGGATTAATGGTCCTATTACTTTTTGCATCAGCGTTTCTCGGATTAGGAATAGCGCTTGTTTATTATCTCAAAGTATCAAGTATCCCACTAACACAGGGAATAGAAAACACAGAAGAAGCAGAAAAACTTACAAAAATTCACGGTGCAATTGCCAGAGGCGCAATGGCATTTTTAAAAGCCGAGTACGAGTACATGGTGTACTTCATGGCAGGATTTGGAATTTTGATCGCTCTGCTGATTGATGATCCGCACACACCGGATGTTAATGAAGGACTTTACACCGCAATCTCATTTCTACTTGGTTGTGTAATTTCAATCCTCTCCGGATTCATCGGGATGCGGATTGCAACTATCGGTAATGCTAGAACAACAACTGCCGCAAAAAATTCAATCGCTGAGGCCTTTTCAGTCGCACTGAACTCCGGTGCTGTGATGGATTAGAAAAAAGGTTATATTCATTAGTTGATTGCATATTAGGTATACGCGTTGTTATCCCTTCCATATTTTGTTCTACTTTTATATCTGAATAATTAGTATCTTTGCCAATATTTCCA
>JACNKY010000371.1 GCA_014381795.1 Pseudomonadota bacterium
AGTACGTCTGCGTTTGGAACGAGGAGGTTCCGGCTCCCCTGGTAAATTGCGCCTGCTTTGCCGTAATCCTGAAGAATTTGCGGAGGGAGCCACCGAATTGACCGCACCCAATGGAACATGTATCGAAATCGTGGAAGCGGATCCGCCACTGGTACTTCCTCCGGAACAACAGTCTTTTGTACTGAACCGGTATAGCAACGATGCTTCGTGGGAAGTCGGTCGTGCCGGAATGAATTACCGTGATCTGATTCCGAATCGACAGGGTGGACGCTTCATCGCTTCGCACATCCGCATTCCAGAAGGCGGCCCTGTCCCGGACTACGTCCATTTTCACAAAATACGCTTTCAGATGATTTACTGCTATAAGGGCTGGGTACGTGTGGTCTATGATGAACAGGGACCACCGTTCGTGATGCATCCAGGAGACTGCGTGCTGCAACCGCCGCAAATCAGGCATCGTGTGCTGGAAAGCTCAGCTGGCTTGGAAGTACTTGAAATTAGTTGTCCTGCAGAACACGAAACATGGGCCGATCCTGATCATGACTTACCAACTACAGAAGTACGCCCCAACCGTGATTTTGGTGGGCAGAATTTCGTTTTAGACCAGGCAGTTCAGGCTGAGTGGAGTCCGTGGCGAATGGAAGGATTCGAATTTAGGGATACCGGAATCGGAACTGCCACTAAAGGTTTAGCCGGAGTTCGGATAGTGCGCCCCTTGAATGGTTCCAAACCTCTGGTGTGCACTCACAGCGGAGAGTTTTATTTCTTTTTCATACTTGATGGTGGATTAACACTCATCTGCGAGGGACTCGGATCCCAAAGGATGGAGGCCGGAGATTCCTGTGTTATCCCTGCTCAGCAACGTCACTCCCTCACGGACTGTTCGGACAACCTGGAATTACTGGAGGCCACATTTCCAGCAGAACTTGAAACACAGCTTCATTCAATGTCCGTAGAATCCCTGATGAATATTGAACATTAAACTGCGTGTTGAAATAGCGGCACTAGACAGCAGAGATCTTGCATCTCAACCAAGGCAGAATTATTAAAAAGACATTGTGCTCCATACTAAATTGGTAGTACAATTCTTCAGTACATTTTTTAGAAAGTTAAAATAATTAACCATGAGAATATTTATTGTAGCAATTGCACTAGTAGTCTTAGGATGTGGGACAACTGATCCAACTGCACAAAAAGAAAAAGAAGTTGGTTACTGGGGAGAACAAAGTTCATCTGGCAAATCATTGAAATGGACGTGCACTAACTCACTAACGTTTCAAGATACTTGTAGTAAGCAACGTGAGACAAAACATACTGATGAAAACTGGTTGGATGCTATTTGGGACCTTTTGAAACGTATTTAGTAAAAGAGATTATGATAGCTGTAACATTTTCCACAAATAATCATTTTGCATTGGGATAATATTGATCTCAAGAAAATGAGATTACTTTAATTCACAAAATTTAAAAATTATTGATAATGGAAGACATAAACATTTTCGTAATTCTTCTGAATTGCGCTTATACAGTTTGGCTAGCGGCTTTTATTGCAAAAGATATAGTCTGGCTGAGGTTATTAACAGTTGCAGGGAATTTTATAGTTCTTCCATATTATTTATATTTCTTTGAGTCCCCTTTGTGGAACCCCATTGTCTGGGTAGCTATCTACACTACAATTAATTTAGTGATGCTCATCATCATTTACCTAGAAAGTAGGTCAGTCAAACTAAGTGACGAGGAACAGAAGATATATGATCTAATATTCAAATCTATTGAACCAAGAGTATTTAAAAAATTGATCGATCATGGTTCTTGGGAGGAACTCCAACCTGAAGTAAAACTTGTCAACCGTGATTCAGAACTGGAAAGCCTTATGCTTGTCGTAGAGGGAGAAGCTGAAGTAGTGCTAAAAAATGGAGAACATCTAATTATTCCTACAGGTGGATTCATAGGTGAGCAGTCTTTCATCACGGGAGGGAAAACCTCGGCTGATGTCTCAACCGGCAAGGATTCAACTACCATTTTACGCTGGAATAGCCAAAAACGGCGGAAGTACCTTGCAGACAAAGTTATACTTAAGAGCACACTCGATCTGATACTCACCTCTGATTTAATCTTTAAACTCAGAGGCATGAACGATGAACACAATCAAATTAGACACTCCCAAGATTTGGAAATAAGTTAAAATAATTAAATGAGAGGATAATTTTAAAAAATTAAAAAAAACATTGTGATTACAGTCTATCATTTAAATAACTCTCGTTCCCAGCGGATCCTCTGGATGCTTGAAGAACTTAATTTGGAATACGAGATCATACGATATGAACGTGACTCAAAGACCTTGCAAGGACCAGCATCCCTTCGTGAGATTCATCCTTTGGGTAAAGCACCTGTAATCACAGATGACACTAGTGGAGAAGAGCTCGTTCTTGTGGAAAGTGGAGCCATCATTGAGTATATGATGCAAAACTATGGTAAAAACAGTTCTTTAATCATACCAAAGACTGGAAGTCAGCAAGAACGGGATTACCGTTACTGGTTACATTTTTCTGAAGGATCCTTGATGTCGCCTTTGCTGTTGCGATTGATCTTTCACCGAATAAAAACTACTCCTGTTCCATTTTTCGTGAAGCCGATTACCAAAGCTATCGCCAATAAAGTCCTTTCAGAATTTGTAAATCCAAATATTGAACGTTTACTTGATTTCATCGATGCCAGCCTGAAAGGTAAACAATGGTTTTTGGGGGATCAATTAAGCGGTGCCGATATTCAAATGAGTTTCCCTTTGGAAGCAAGCGTTGCCAGTGGTTTAATTGATGACCAGTATCCTGAAATTCAATCCTATGTTGAACGCATTCATCGACAGCCTTCCTATCAGGAAGCACTCCTTAAAGGTGGCAAATACGATTATGCATGATCGCTAAACCGGCTGAATACTCATTTTTTTATTCTTCACAAAACAGAATGTCGATAAAACCTCCACTCCCATCCGAAGAAGAGTTTTAAAAACATGGATG
>JACNKY010000399.1 GCA_014381795.1 Pseudomonadota bacterium
TGAATTTGGAGAGCAGGTTGAAAGCATTGCTTTCGAATTTTTAGAATATCTTCCTGAATTGCGTGAAATCCTTGCAGAGGATGTAGATGCTATTCTTCGGGGCGATCCAGCTTCGGTCAGCAAACGTGAAATTGTATTAGCCTACCCTGGACTACAGGCAGTGAGCGTGTACAGAATAGCGCATTTTTTGCACGAAAGAGGCGTGCCGTTGATCCCGCGGATCATGACTGAACACATTCATTCTAAAACCGGAATTGATATTCATCCGGGAGTGATAATTGGCAAAGGTCTGATGATAGATCACGGTACCGGAATTGTGATTGGGGAAACCGCGATCATCAAGGATCAGGTTCGGATTTATCAGGGTGTGACTTTAGGCGCTCTCAGTCCGGAGCATTCGCTTGCAAATCCTAACTTGAAACGTCATCCGACTATCGAGAAAAACGTGATTGTTTATGCAGGTGCTACAATTTTAGGGGATGTGGTGATTGGAGAAGGTTCGGTTATCGGCGGAAATGTCTGGCTGACACACAGTATTCCTCCTCAAAGTCAGGTGTTTTTGAAAGATCTTACTTCCTCGCAGGAAGTTAGAAAAAAGGTGAGTAAGAGATAAAATTTAAAAAACGTATTGACT
Source organism: Pseudomonadota bacterium (assembly GCA_014381795.1). Lineage (GTDB taxonomy): Bacteria > SAR324 > SAR324 > SAR324 > NAC60-12 > Arctic96AD-7. Next base: position 635 of record JACNKY010000399.1, read on the forward strand.
TAGCAAAAAATTCGTCTAAAGTGCACTTATCTGCAGAAACACAATTTGCGAAAAAACAGCAGTCGGAGAAGCTGTTGTTTGTTTGTTTAAGTCAGTTGTAAGGAATGGAGGCATGAGCGAAATTGAATACGATGAGCAGCTGATAACGAAAACACGGCACAAAATGAAACCGCCGCAGAGTTACAAAGTTCTGCTGCATAATGACAACTATACCACCATGGAATTTGTGGTGTTTATCCTGGAAACTGTCTTTAAAAAAAGTTTAGAGGAGGCAACCCAGATTATGTTTCATGTTCACGAATACGGGATTGGAGTATGCGGATCATACTCTTTTGAAGTCGCGGAAACAAAAGTCGAATCAGTACATGGACTCGCAGAGCAGCATGAATATCCTCTGCAGGCAACAATGGAAGAAAACTGAGTTAAGGTTATGTTTACAAAAGATTTAGAAATGTGTTTGATGGCGGCTCAAAGTGAAGCCATAGACCGGCGGCATGAATATTTATGCGTTGAACATATTCTTTATGCACTGCTGCACAACGATGCAGGCTTGAATGTAATCAGAAGCTGCGGTGGTGACACAAGTCTCATCAAACAGGATTTAGAGGATTTCTTTTCACAGCAAGAAGAAGTTAGTGAAAATAAATTACCCCGTCAGACGAAAGCTGTCCAGCGAGTGCTCCATCTAGCGATAATGCATGTCAATAGTTCCGGAAAAGCCTCCGCGGATGTGGGTGATGTGTTAGTGGCAATTCACCGTGAATCGCGCTCTTACGCCTCCTACTTTTTGCAGAAGCAGGACATTACACGTCTTGATCTGCTGAACTATATTTCGCATGGTATTGCAAAAGTTCCAGCAGAAGAAGAGAATAGTGACAGTCATGATTTTGAAGGCGGAGAAGAAGAAGGGCAACCGCCGCGTCAGGAACAAAATCCGCTAGAACTTTACACTCAGAATTTAACACGGCAAGCGGAAGAAAAACGCATCGATCCGCTGATCGGTCGTGAAAACGAAATTAACCGTACTCTGCAGATCCTGTGCAGACGGCGTAAAAATAATCCGATTTATGTAGGTGATCCGGGAGTTGGAAAAACCGCGGTTGCGGAAGGTCTTGCCCTGCAGATTTTCAACGGTGATATTCCGGAAATGATGGAAGGCACAGAAGTTTTTGCCCTTGATATTGGCGCTTTGTTAGCTGGAACCAAGTTCCGTGGTGATTTTGAGCAGCGCCTAAAAGCGGTGCTTAAAGCACTTGAAAAACGCCCTGGTTCGATTTTATTCATTGATGAAATTCACACTATAATTGGTGCAGGAGCAACCAGTGGTGGATCAATGGATGTTTCAAATCTGCTTAAACCTGCACTCGCCAAAGGTGAAATACGCTGTATTGGATCAACGACATTTGATGAATACAAAAAGATTTTTGAAAAGGACCGCGCGCTGGCAAGACGTTTTCAAAAAATTGACATTCTTGAACCAACACTTGCGGAAACGATCAAGATTCTCAAAGGTTTAAAATCACGATACGAAAAACATCACCAGTTGCGTTACACTTCCGGATCATTGAAATTGGCTGCAGAACTTTCGGAAAAATATATCAATGAACGTTATTTGCCGGACAAGGCAATTGACGTGATCGATGAAGCCGGATCGATGGTACGTTTACGTCCTGGCGTAAAACGAAAAACTGTGGGTGTGCCCGATATTGAAAAAGTTGTGGCAAGCATGGCCAGAGTTCCAATTGAACGCATGAATTCAAATGATAAAGATAAACTGCGTGAACTAGAAAAAGAATTGAAGATGCAGGTTTTTGGTCAAGATGAAGCGATTGGGACATTGGTGCAGGCCATCAAACGTTCTCGTGCAGGACTTCATCATCCAGAACATCCGATTGGTTCTTTCCTTTTTACCGGCCCCACCGGAGTCGGAAAAACGGAGCTGGCGAAGCAGTTGGCCTTTATCATGGGCATCCGCTTTGAACGCTTTGACATGAGTGAATACATGGAGAAGCACACCGTTTCACGTTTGATCGGCGCACCTCTGGGATATGTCGGTTTTGATCAAGGCGGTCTACTGACGGATGCAGTACGTAAAAATCCACATTGCGTAATCCTCCTCGACGAAATTGAAAAAGCCCATCCGGATATTTTCAACATTCTGTTGCAAGTCATGGATCATGCAACCTTGACCGACAACAATGGACGTGAAGCAGATTTCCGTAATGTTGTTTTGGTGATGACCTCTAATGTTGGCGCCAAAGAAATGAGTTCCGGTACAATTGGTTTTGGCGAAAACTCACCAAAAGCTCCTTCCAAAAAAGCAATTGAAAAAGTCTTCAGTCCAGAATTCCGTAACCGTCTGGATAACACCATTTCTTTC
>JACNKY010000129.1 GCA_014381795.1 Pseudomonadota bacterium
TCCTCACCGGAAAAAGGCTGGGAAGTTGATATTCAGCAAATAGCAACACGAGCCCGCAAGAAAGGCACAGTCAGAATTGATGTAAATAACATCCGAGAAGGGCTGCAAATACTGTTAAATGAAGGTGGAAAGAGCATTTCCCTGAATACCTCAGAGGGACAGTTGGCGATGGACATTGAGCAAATGCTCAAGGATGTGGAGCAATTTCCTTTACGCTTTCCTGCAGAGGAAGTGTCTTCACAAATACGTGAAATGTTAGTTTATGCTTTAAATCAAAAAATTGATGAAAACGGATTAGAGCTTCAGATAATGCAGACTCCGGATAATATTTTACAAGTTCAACACAAAAAGTTTGGAGATTCCAGTACATTTTCTGTGACCAGCTCAGTTGCAGGAATACTCTCCGAAGAAGCAAATATTGCTCAAACTGCAGAGCGCGGGAAAAATATAGAAGGTACAATCAACAATCAGCTTGCGTTGGGCGAGGGGCAGTACTTGACAACTTTACAGGGGATGGAAGCAGGTGGTGTTACTGTAAAGTATGATAAAGAACTAGGTTATCAAGAAATTCCAGTTTTTGATGATGCAGGCCTCAGAACAGACACCCTTTTGGTTGAGCAAAAAAACGAAGACATTGTTGGTGGGCCAGATGATCCAAAAATAGAGGGCTATGTCCATGTTTCCCAAATGTCAAAAGAATTTCAGGTAGGAGAAGATAAGCAGTCACACTCGGCATTCTCATTTGCAAATGTACGCACAAATGCTTTGGGTATCGGTATGAAAAATAAAAGCGGATTCCTTAGTCTCGCAGACATTGATGTAAAAACCGTACAGGGTGCAAAGGACGCCGGTAAAATTGTCGACCAGGTAATTGAACAAATCTCTGTCTACCGTGGTGAATTGGGATCATTTCAAAAAAATACACTTGAGAGCAATCTCACTAGCCTGAAAGTAGCGGAAGAAAATATCACCCAAGCAGAATCTACTCTGCGTGATTCAGATATGGCCGCCGAAATGTCGAATCTCACCAAAGATCAAATCATGCTGGAGGCAAGTACCGCGATGATTGCCCAGGCTAATCAAGTTCCAAAAACTGTACTGGGTCTAATCCAAAACAGCGCATAGACTGAAAGCTGGTTCTCATTTTAAAGCACAGGTAGCTGAGTTCCCTTGTATCCTCCCATCTTCCATTTTCTCTTACGGACTTCCAACTGTTATTCTCCAAAAAAACTTGCCGTTTACTCAACTTAGGGGCTAGAATTACGATAATTAAGAAATATTTATCGGTATTCAGGCAACCTAAAAAGCACGGGTATTACTGCCACTTTGACAGCAAATAATGAACTCAACTTAAATGGAAACTCCGCTAAAGCCTCTGCAACTGTCTTTGGAATTGAGAGGAATTACTAAAAAATTTCCTGGCATTGTTGCTAATGATTCTGTTGATTTTGACTTGCGTGAGGGAGAAATTCACACCATTCTTGGTGAAAACGGTGCAGGTAAATCAACCTTAATGAGCATGATCGCAGGCCTTTTTCCCGCGGATGAAGGCGAAATGCGTGTTTTCGGTGAAAAGGTAAATTTCACCAATCCACGACAGGCGATTGAAAAAAGTATCGGTATGGTTTTTCAGCATTTTATGCTGGTAAAGAACCATACAGTTGCAGAAAATATCATCCTCGGTCAGCCTGGTGTAGTGAGACTTAATTTGAAAGAAGTCCATCTACAAATCAGGGAAATCAGTGAGCGTTATGATTTGTTTGTTGATCCGGAAAAGAAAATTCAGGAACTCTCTGTAGGCGAGCAGCAACGTGTTGAAATTGTAAAAGTGCTTTTCAGAGGCGCCCGGATCTTGATTCTAGATGAACCAACAGCAGTTTTGACTCCTCAGGAATCGGAAGCACTGTATGAAATCATGCAGCGCATGACGAAGGAAAAACAGTCTATCATTTTTATCACTCATAAAATGAAAGAAGTGATGGCTCTTTCCCACAGGATTACAGTTTTGAGTCGTGGCAAAGTAATGGCGACTTTGCAGAGAGAAGAGACCAATCCGCAAAAACTTGCCGACTTGATGATTGGCAATTTGGAAGCTCAGGATATTGTTAAAGTTTCACAGTTCCTGCGTAAAACCGTTGTTCAAGAAAGTAGTGAAGTTGATTCAGAACGTCAAAAAAAACAGCAAAAATCAGTAAATTTAACGGCAGCATTAAAAAATATTCATGCAGTGAATGATTTGGGACATCCGGCTTTGAAGGGGATTTCATTTGAGATACGTGCCGGAGAAATTTTTGGTATGGCCGGAGTTTCAGGAAATGGTCAACCGGAATTGACAGATGTTATGAGCGGTTTACGCACCTCGACTCAAGGCACATATCAATTTGAAGAGACGGTACTAAAAAACCCTACTGTGAACGAAATGATTGAACGTGGGATTGGTTATATTCCTGAGGATCGTAAGAAATACGGAGTTTCTTCTGGGATGTCGATTGCTTATAATTTTCTGCTACGCGATTTTAGAAATCCGGAATTTTGTTCACACAAATTGCTCAAGCAGGCAAATATATTCGACTACGGTCAAAAGAAAATGGAGGAGTTTGATATTCGAGCGCCTTCAGCAAAATCTCAGGTTGGACTGCTTTCCGGAGGAAATATGCAGAAAGTAATTCTTGCACGTGAAATTTCACGTCCACTGAGTTTACTGCTCGCTTCACAACCAACACGAGGTTTGGATATTCACGCGACTAGTTTCATTCGCGAGCAAATTTGCCGTGCACGCGACAAAGGTCTGGCGGTGCTCTGGATTTCGGAAGATTTAGACGAATTGCTGATGGTCGCGGACCGTATCGCAGTTATTTTTGACGGACGCATTGTCGGCATAATTTCACATGAAGAAGCATCAGTAAGTTTGATTGGGCAGATGATGACAGGAATGAGCAGTGACGGGTCGGAAAATTTAATGGAGAAAAATGAAAATGCGTGATTATCTTTTATTTTATGTAAACGGGATACG
>JACNKY010000103.1 GCA_014381795.1 Pseudomonadota bacterium
TGTTGGAAACAGGTTCATCCAGTAGCAGTACCTTTGGTTTCAAAATCCAGGCTCAGGTAAAAGCAACACGTTGCTGAACTCCTCCGGTCAAAGTATTTGCCTCATGTTTTGCCAAATCAGTCAGTCCGGACCATTCAAGTGCTTTCTTAAGAGATTCCCTGCGCTGTTCTCGAGTTAAAGAAGTGAAACGCAAACCATACGCAACGTTTGATTCTACAGTACCACTAAACAAAAAAGCCTGTTGGTGCAGGTAAATAATTTCCTTGCGTATAATAGGCATGACTTTTTTCCAGCAACGCAACTTTCCGGAAAATTCGATTTCAGCCTTTTCTGGTTTTTCAAGTCCGGCTATGATTTTAAGCAAGGTAGTTTTTCCGGAACCATTTTTTCCAGTGAGCAAGATACACTTTGCCGGATAAAGTGACAAATCGACTTTACGCAGAATTTCAACTTCAGCAAATGTTTTTTCAATACCATGAAAAACAAACAACGCTTCGCTCATGTAGTTCCCCCTTTTTTACTCTGAATATAACTCAGGAATGCGGTAAGCAGAAAAGAGAGTAACAACAAAACCAGACCCAGCGCAATTCCCTGTGCAAACTCTCCTTTGCTGGTTTCAAGGGCAATGGCCGTAGTAATATTACGGGTATATCCCATAATATTTCCGCCCACCATCATCGATATTCCTACCTCAGAAATAACCCTGCCAAATCCAGTAAGCACTGCGGCCAGCAAACCAAAACGCACCTCATAAAATATAGTCAGGATTGTATACCACATAGGTGCACCCAAGGTACGGGCTGTTTCCCATACTCTACTGTCCGCTGCCTGAATTGCTGCATAACCCAATGCTACCAGAACCGGAAAGCATAAAATAATCTGACCTATTACCATGGCGCTTTGTGTGAATAACAACTTTAAATCACCAAAAGGACCTTGACGTGTCAGCAGTACATAAAGGAATAATCCTACTACAACTGTTGGCACAGATAGGAGAGAATTAAAGAATGCAAGAATAAATCTGATGCCTGGAAAGTTTCCATGGTGCAATCCGAAGGCGAGCAGAAGCGCGAAAGGAGTGGTTAACAAAATTGCTTTGAGTGATACCGAAAAGGATATCAGGACGATCGACCATAATTCGGTATCACCGTATAACAGTAATTGCAATGCTTCTTGTATAGTTAAAAGTAAACCATTCATTTCAGTTTTTAATTGCAGTTGGGATAAACAAAGGTTGTCCATCCAGACGGAAATTTCTGATACGGTTTTGACCTTCTACTGAAGTCAACCAGGCAATCAACGACATAGCTCCCAGATAATTGATGCTTGGATAACGTGCCGGATTGACTGCGATTATGCTGTAAGGATTATATAATTCAGCATCACCTTCAGCCAATAATTTTAGTGCCAACTTAGAGCGCATTACCATCCATGTTCCTCGGTCAGTAATTGTATAAGCTCTTAATTCGTTCGCCATTTGCAGTACACGTCCCATACCCTGTCCTACTTCACGATACCATAAAAGTTCCGGTTTCCAATTTGCTTTTTTCCAGAGATAAAGTTCCTTTTTATGAGTCCCGGAATCATCACCACGCGAAACAAACAAATGTTTTCCACGTGCAATTTTTTGCAAACTCCTCACTGCATTATTTTCTCCATGGATCTTTGCTGGATCATTAGCAGGCCCGACAATCACAAAATCATTATACATCAGACTGCGACGATTTAAGCCATATCCTGCATCAACAAAACGCAATTCTGCAATTGGCGCATGAACGAGTACCACATCCACATTACCGTCCTGTCCCATACGCAGTGCATGTCCAGTACCGACGGAAAGTACATGTACTACATTTCCGGTCTGCTTTTCAAAATACGGAATGAGCACTTTAAGCAGGCCTGAGTTTTCGGTACTGGTTGTAGTTGCTAATCTGATAGGTTCTGCCTGAACAAACCCAGTACAGAAAATGTATAAGATGAATACAAAGAGTAATTTATTCATAAAAAATTGTAAATATTTAGTATTTAAACTCCTATGTATCTCAGCATAATTTGCTAAAGTTGTGTATTTTCGGTTGAAGCAGAAATTCCTCTAAAAGTTAAACGCCAATATAATTAAGGTTTTTGCAGTAACGTACTATTCATCATAGAGCCAGACCCGAACTTCATCTCCTTCTGCAAATCCTTCCGACTCTTCTTCCGTCAACAAAAAAGCATCCGCTTGAGTTGTCGAATACAGAATTGAGGCACCACCTGCAGCGATAAAAAAGGCACGCTCGTTTTCAATCCGGAGACGCACATATTCAGTGCGGCCAATTTGCGAAGAAATTTTAGTAGCAAGTTTCACAAGTTTTTTACGGTAAGGCCATTCTGCAGAACGACCACCCATCAGTCTCAGCGAACGTCCGACAAAATAATCATAAGCTGATAAACAGGATACTGGATTTCCAGGGAGCAAAAACACTTTTTTCGCGACGCCTCCAGATTTTCCTGAAATCAGCCCAAATCCGGTTGGAGCTGCAGGACGCATAGTTATTCCGTGTACCAGTAATTCACCAAGTTCATCCAATAGGATTGGTCCATGATCCTCAATTCCAACAGAAGTACCTCCGGTTACGATAATTAGATCCGCGCTGGATTCACTTAAATGCTTCCGTAGTAAATCGCGGTCATCCGGAAGATGGTGAACTGCTTTTAAAAGACCACCATCACGTTTAATAAGTGGTGAGAGCATGACCGAATTAGAATCAATGATTTTTACTCCGCCAGCTTGCTCTCCGGGTTTCAGCAATTCGTTTCCAGTGATCAATAATTCAACTTCCGGTTTGCGGACAACTTTGACGCTTTTCAAACCTATACTGGCCAAAACGCCAATGTCCTGTGGTCGGAGAAAACGAGCCTTATTTAGTATAGACTGGTTTCTTTTAATATCTTCACCAATCAGTCCTACATGTTTCCCTGGGGATACTGCATCTA
>JACNKY010000395.1 GCA_014381795.1 Pseudomonadota bacterium
TGCACCGGAAGATTCTCTCTGGCTGCGAGCCATTCGATCACCTCACCCGCGAGCAAAATTCAGACTTACGGATCCTGAAAAAGTTTTGCAAAAATATCCGGGAATCGTCAAGATCTTGACTGCGGATGATGTTACAGGAAACAACGGTTTCGGAATTTACCCCCATATCAAAGATCAACCCGTTTTAGCAAAAGACCATGTTCGTTTCCGTGGAGAAGCTGTGGTTGCTCTAGTTGGTGAACGTGAAAGTGTGGAATCTGTGAGCGAAGAAGATTTGGGATTAACATGGGAACCGCTCGAAGCAATTCGTGGTTGGGACGCAGCAATGAGTGGAAAATTGGAACCGGTACAGTCTGAAATTGCGGACAATATTCTGGCCGAGGGTTTGCTGAAAAAAAATGATGTTGAAAAGGCTTTTGCGGAATCCTTCGCTGTGGCGGAAGGAGACTGGACAACTTCTGCAGTAGAGCACGGTTACATTGAACCGGAAGCGGGTTATGCCAGAAAAGTTGGACAGCGACTTGAAATTTTTGTCTGCACACAGTCACCTTACATGGATCAAGCAGAAGTTGCCCAGGTTTTAGGACTTGAGCCGGCTCAAATTAGAATTATAGCTTCCGCGGTTGGAGGTGGTTTCGGTGGAAAACTGGATATTTCTGTGCAGCCTCTGGTGGCACTTGCAGCCTGGATTTTGGATCGTCCGGTACGCTGCATTTACACACGTCCGGAATCCCTCGCTTCCACAACCAAAAGACACCCTGTAAAAATGCGAGCCAAAGCCGGCTGTAGCAAAGATGGAATGTTAACGGCTTATGAATATCATGGAGATTTCAATACCGGAGCTTATGCTTCATGGGGACCGACGGTTGCGGATCGGGTTCCGATTCACTGCAGTGGACCTTATTTTGTGCCAAATGTGCTCGCCCAAACCCGGGCACTGCTCACAAATGAATCACCTTCCGGAGCTTTCCGTGGATTCGGTACCCCTCAGGCAGCAATTGCAAATGACGCACTGCTAGATGAGCTCGCTGAAAAAGTCGGCATTGACGCGCTTGATTTCCGGATTAAGAATGCATTGCGGAAAGGTGATCGAACTCCCACCAATCAGTTGCTGGAAAATAGTGTGGCACAGGTAGAGTGTTTGGAATCCCTCAAAAGCCGTTGGGATAACTGGCGCAAAGAGGCCGCGGATTTCAATCAACAAAGCACAACCGTCAAACGTGGTGTCGGTTGCGGAAGCGCCTGGTATGGATGCGGAAATACTTCACTTTCAAATCCATCGACAATACGTGTAGGCATTAACGGTGAAGGTAAATTAACTTTATATAGTGGCGCAATGGATATCGGCCAAGGTGCGAATACGATTATGGTTCAAATTTGCGCAGATGCTCTGGGACTGCCGGCTTCACAATTTGAGTATGTGATGGGTGATACAGACTTGACTGCAGATGCCGGAAAAACGTCTGCTTCACGTCAGGCTTTTGTTTCCGGAAAAGCAACTCAACTTGCCGGAGAACATTTACGTACACAAATTATCCGCCTTGCAGAAACATCCGAAAATGTGACTCTCCGCCTTGAGCAAAGCGAAACTTCCGGATCAGGAAAACTAACCGTAGAAGATGAAACCGGTGAACACATCATTTTCCTTGCGGATATCCTTCCTCAGCTAAACGGTGATGTACTAACCGGAGAAGGAACCTTCGATCCGCCGACAACCACGCTTGATGAAAATGGGCAAGGAAGTCCCTATGCGACTTACGGATTTGGAGCACATATTGCGGAAGTTGAAGTGGATACTATGCTAGGTACAACCAAAGTGCTGAGACTTGCTGCCGCCCATGATGTAGGAAAAATCATCAATCCGACTCAAGTTGAAGGACAGATTCACGGTGGAATCGCACAAGGACTAGGATTGGCTTTGATGGAAGAGTATATCCAATGCGTCAGTGAAAATTTGCACGATTATCTGATGCCGACAGTGGGCGATATGCCGAAAATAGAAGTCATCCTGATAGAAGATCCGGAACCTTTAGGACCATACGGAGCCAAAGGAATCGGGGAACATGCCTTGATTCCAACCGCACCTGCTATTCTTGGTGGAATCAAACACGCCACCGGAGTTTCAATCCGTCATGTTCCGGCAACTCCGGATCGGGTTTTTACCGCGCTCCAGGAAGCAGGAAAAAATAATGGGTAATTCTGTAACGAATAATTTATCCACAGAAAAAGTCAATTGCGATGCCTGTCCCATTCTGTGCAGAATCAGTCCTGGAAAAACCGGTTCCTGCGACCGTTATGGCAACATCGACGGGAAACTGAAACGCATGGATCCTGTAATCCTCACCCAAAAAGCAATCGCTCAGAATCAAACGCTTGTTCCGTTTGGAGAACAAACTCAGCAATGGGATGGATCTTTACTCGCACAGGACGTTCAGCTTAATCCGGAATCAATTTTTCCGACTGCGATCGGAGTCGGAACCACATATCCGGATTATAAACCAGCCCCATTTATCATTGGCAGCAAACATGATGAAGTGGATATGGTAACGGTGGTAACGGAAGGCATTTTCAGTTACTGCAGCTATAAAATCAAAATTGACACCGATCGCTATATCGGCCCAGAACAGGCTTCTGTCTACTGTCAGGGAGAGCAGGTGGGGCACGTGATGACCGCAGAATACGGATCGCAAATGCTCTCTCTTGGCGGGGTGCATCATTTAACAGGTGGAAGCAAACAGGAAGGGCGCGCCACTTGTCAAATGATGATGGAGTTAGGGAACAAAAAAGCAGTGGAGCTTGAGGTGAAGGAAGGTTCTAAATTGATAATTCAAGCCGGAGTCGCACCGATCATTGACGGAAATCAGGAAGAAAGAATGCGGGTGGGCTGCGGTTCTGCAACCATCGGAATCTTTGCCCAGCAGTGGTATGGACATGTGGACGAAGTTATTGTAGTGGA
>JACNKY010000027.1 GCA_014381795.1 Pseudomonadota bacterium
CTGCAACAATTATCCAGGTCAAATCATTGATATGGATGCAGAATATTTCAGAAAAAGCTGGGAATCCTGCTGCTTTGTAGGTTTGCTGTTTGGCAGGGAAACTGTACGTCGCATGGTCCCGTCTGGAAAGGGGACTCTGCTCTTCACCGGTGCAAGCGCTTCTCTACGGGGACGTGCTAATTTCGGTGCTTTCAACTCTGCAAAGGCAGGATTGCGTACTCTTGCTCAGGCGATGGCCAAGGAATATGGTCCAAGCGGAATTCATGTGGGGCATGTTATAGTTGACGGTGCCATAGCCGGTGACAAGATTAAACGTCATCTGCCTGAACTTGCAGAAAAACTGGGAGAAGAAGGAATGATAAATCTCGAAGGTATTGTTGACAGCTACTCATACCTCTATAATCAGTCGCCACGGTCATGGACGTTTGAACTTGACCTGCGTACCTCAATTGAAAAATGGTAGAAATGAAAACATTTTTCAGCTCCCGTACCTGAATTTTTACTATTGCATTAAAAAATATGGGATCATTTGACCGAATACCGATAATCGATATAGGAGAAATAAACCAAATTGATGGACCTGGAATCAAATCTATAGTTCGGCAGATACAAAAAGCATACGAGACGGCCGGATTCGCTTATATTGTAAATCACGGTGTGGATCCATTCTTGATCAAACAACTTTTTCAAAAATCTATTGAATTTCACTCACTGTCTTACGAGGAAAAAATTAAGATTGAACTGAATGAACTGCATAGAGGATTTATTCCTATCAACACTTCAACTGACAAGAATTCAAAACTGGCAGTGGTAACAAAACCAAACCAAAGCGAGTCATTCATTATGATGAGAGAAGCTGATAGGAACGATCACTCAGTAAAATCAGGAGACTATCTAGCCGGGCTAAACCAGTGGCCGGAAGGATTAGTTGGTTTTCAGGAAACATTGACTTCCTACTTCGATGTACTCACTCATCTCTGTCACAAAATATGCCGTGCAATTGCTTTAGCTCTAGGAGCAGACTTAAAAACTTTTGCTGAAGAATTCAATCCGCCTACCGCATTTCTCCGGTTAATACGATATCCGCCACTACTCCCTAAAGAATCGGATAATCTGTACGGTTCTGCTCCGCACAGAGACTTCGGCTGCATTACGATTCTAGCTCAAGATGAAACAGGAGGCCTGCAGGTAAAAAATTCTCAGGGTAAATGGATAGATGCCCCATTTATCAAGGATTCATTTGTAATGAATATCGGCGACATGCTGCATCGCTGGAGCAACGGATTATTAATTTCTACGCCGCATCGCGTGATAAACTGTAGTGGGCAAGAACGTTATTCTTGCCCTTTTTTCTTCGAGCCAAATGTTAACGTAAAAGTGTCGCCACTGCCTTGCTGTATTACCCCTGACCGACCAAAGCAGTTTGATTCTGTTGTTTACGGTGAATTTCTGCGTAGCGAACTACAAAGTGGATATGACAGACACGCGGTTAATAATTAGCATAGGAAAAAATCATCTCTAATTTTTTGCAAGTACTCCGTCCTGCCAAGAAAATATGAAAAAACTTTCTATAGCAGCAATCTTCTGTTTGTTGATCTTCAACTGGACTGAGCAGAAATTCAGCTATGCTAACGAGGATAGTAAATCTCCGAAAGCATCCAAATTGCTTGAACTTAAGCGGCAGGGTTGGAAAGTTCTTGAAAAGCAGAGCGAAGTCGAATCTCGTCCCGGACTGAAACCTTATCAAAATCTGAAACGAGAAGTTCTGGTTGTCAAATATCAACTGCGGAAAGGTGCAGTGTTTCTTTTCTGTCTTGTTGAATATGACAGCCAGTTGGATACTATCAGTGAAGCCTGCGATGTCAGTCAAATAAAAGCGGAGAAGCGGCCGCGGGACTGAGCTGAGAGCTTTCGTAATTGCTAAATAAAAAACTCACTACAAAATAAAAGGAAATAAATGAAAACAGAGACACGTACCGAAATTGAAGCCGCCGTTTTCCGCAAACTGCTGAGTCATCTTGATTCACGCAAGGATGTGCAGAACCTTGAGCTGATGAAGCTTTCGGGTTTTTGCCGCAATTGTCTGGCCAAATGGTATTCAGCAGAGGCTGTGGAGCGCGGAGAGGAAGTCACTGTTGATTCTGCCAAAGAAATTGTCTATGGTATGACATACGGAGAGTGGAAAGAAAATTTTCAGAAATAATCATCAACTGCTTTAATCCGACAAATTATAAGAACAAATGTATGAAAACACGAAAACTCGGCCTCAACGGTCCTGAGGTTTCAGCGATTGGCCTGGGCAGTATGAGCTTTGCAGGATTTTTCGGTTCGACCAATAAAGCAGAAAGCTTTGAATGTCTTGACTCCGCACAGGAGCATGGCATAACTTTTCTTGATACAGCTGAAATGTATGGCAAGGGCTTGTCCGAAGAGTTGATCGGCGAATACCAACAAATCCGGAGGCACCATTTCAGTATTGCGACCAAAGGTGGAATCGTTGTTGGAGGTAAGCGTGGCGAGACTGATAATTCTGAAGCAGCACTACGCAAAGCACTCGAAGGTTCGCTGAAACGACTCCGGGTTGAGCAAGTGGAGCTTTATTACATCCACCGCAGGGACTGGTCGATTGAGATTGAAGACGTGACGGAAACTCTGGCTAAATTCAAAAGCGAAGGTAAAATCGGTGGTTTCGGATTTTCAGAAATAGCACCTTCTTCACTACGCAGAGCTCATGCCGTTCATCCAGTTACGGCCGTGCAGAATGAATATTCGCTCTGGACACGTTATCCTGATCTTGGAATGCTGCAGACCTGTCGCGAACTCGGTGTGACTTTTGTGCCTTTTTCTCCGCTGGCGCGTGGTATGATAACGGATACTGTTCCGGTTCTGGAGGATTTTGCGGAAGCTGATTTCCGCAAGAACATGCCGCGTTTTATGGAACCAAATTTTTCAAC
>JACNKY010000026.1 GCA_014381795.1 Pseudomonadota bacterium
AAAAAATTCTCTCTGCATCAGTAAAATCAACAACCGTAGTTTCTGGAGGTTGTATAGCGGATTCGCGTAAATTAGAACTGAATTCAGGCAAATTGTTTTTTCTCAAACTGGCACGTAGAGGAAATTCATTGATGTTTGAAGCAGAGGCACAGGGCCTTGAAGAGTTGAGAAAAGCTGCTGCAGTCAGTGTTCCGGAAGTAATAGCGAAAGATACTGATTTCCTGCTGCTGGAATGGATTGAAGAGGGAAAGGACACCAATGATTCCAGCATGGAAAAGCTGGGATTTCAATTTGCTGAACAACATCGTTTTCATGGAGAAAAGTTTGGATTTATGCAGGTAAACTTTTTAGGAGATTCTCCACAAATAAATATCCCAAGTTCAACAGGCAGTGAAAATTGGGCAACTTTTTTTGTGGAAAACCGTCTGAAATATCAAGCCGAATTGGCTGATAAAAACGGTTACTCTACTCTGGAAATGCGCATCCTGCTGGATCTTTTAATCATGAAAATTCCGGACCTGCTTTCCGGTACAGAAGAAAAACCATCTCTGCTACATGGAGATTTATGGTGCGGAAATTATTTAGTGGATGTTTCAGGAAAGCCGTGGCTGATTGATCCGGCTGTTTATTACGGTCATCGTGAAGCTGATTTGGCAATGACCTCTCTTTTTGGCGGATTCACTGAAACTTTTTATGCGGCCTACAAATCCGCTTTTCCACTGTCTCCGGATTATGCTGTACGTGAGCCTCTGTACCAATTGTATCACCTCCTGAATCATCTTAACGTGTTTGGAACAGGTTATTACCGACAAGTACTTTCAATCCTCAAGCGTTATGCCGGCTAAGATGCTTACGGAGTACTTTTGAAATACTGCGAGGCCTGTTATTCATCTACTTATGGAGTTTCGACATAAATAACATCTATTGAATTTTACGAACTTTTACAAAATGTCTCTGTAAATAGTATTTACACAATGTCATTTTAGATATGCGATATTGTGTGGTCATCCAAACTAAGATCATCAAAATTTTTCATATCATCAAGAGTTATCCCTGCGATCTATAAGATTTATTCCTGCGGTCTATGAGCAAGCAGCAAAATTGCCTCTTGATTATTTTACATTTACGAATTATAAATTAATCCGCTGGTGGTATTTTAGACTTTTAACTAGTCAGTCTTCCTGTATTAAAATACATCGCCAAAATTGGATTCAGCCTTATCAGCAAATTTTAAAAATAATAAACTAATGGTTTGACATTTGTTTGTTGCACCTTAATAATACCCAAACTGCAAAATCCAATTTATTTTCTAGAAAACAATTTTGAGAGAAAATGAGTAAAAGCGACTCTTACGTCAGTTTTCAGAGTGTACAAAAAAGTTACGACGGTGAAACACTAGTTGTCAAAGATTTAAATTTGGATGCGCATAGAGGTGAATTTCTGACTATGCTTGGCCCTTCCGGATCCGGTAAAACCACTTGTCTGATGATGTTAGCCGGTTTTGAAACCGTGACTCACGGTGAAATCATTCTGGATGGTACCTCCATCAACAACGTCCCCCCGCACAAACGCAATATCGGCATGGTTTTTCAAAACTATGCGTTGTTTCCTCACATGACTGTCAATGAAAACCTAGCGTTTCCACTGCAAGTCAGAAAAATGTCAAAAAGCGCTATTGAAGACCATGTCAAAAAAGTTTTGGACTTGGTACAGTTAGGTGCTTTTGGTAATCGCCGTCCGATGCAGCTTTCAGGAGGACAGCAACAGCGTGTTGCAGTAGCAAGGGCTCTGGTCTTTGAACCTAAACTTGTGTTGATGGACGAACCTTTAGGAGCGCTCGACAAGCAACTCCGTGAACAGATGCAATATGAAATTAAACACATTCATGAAAACCTGGAAGTCACAGTGGTATACGTGACTCATGATCAAAGTGAAGCCTTGACCATGTCCAATCGAATCGCGGTTTTTGATGATGGAATTATCCAACAGTTGGCAGCACCGGATGTTTTATATGAAAAACCTGAGAATGCGTTTGTAGCGCAATTCATTGGAGAGAATAACACGCTTTTTGGAAAAGTGATCGGTCTTGATGGAGATATTTGTACTGTTGAGGTAGAGGGTGGAGAAAAACTGAAGGCACTTTCAGTCAACATTCAGGGAGTCGGTTTTGAAACCATGATTTCACTACGTCCGGAAAGGGTAACAGTTAATCCTGAAAGCGGACAATGTTCGAGTACTGTTACCGGTAAAGTTAAAGAATTAATTTATCTGGGAGATCATATTCGCTCCCGTATGAACGTTTGTGGTCATGACGATTTTATCGTTAAGATACCAAACTCTGCAGACCACGCACAATTGCAACCGGGCGATACGGTTCAAGTTGGCTGGAAAGCAGAAGATGCACGTGCATTGGATGTGCCTGTGTCTTAAGAAGCTGAATTTGTGAGGTTGGATACTTGATTCACTCTAGTTTCCAGCATCTAGCTGCCGGCTTCTTTTAATAGTAAGTCTCTATTCAGGGACACATTAACAGCCCACATTGGGCATAATAACAATAAAAGGAGATAGTATGAAAAATTTCATGCGAAATATGATGGCTACTGCTGTCATGGCAACACTTGGCTTCGTCGGTCAGGCAATTGCAAAGGACCTGGTTGTAGTTTCATGGGGTGGTGCTTATACTGCGAGTCAGCAGAATGCTTACCATGCCCCTTATATGAAGAATAATCCTGGTATTAAAATCATCAATGATGATTCTGCCGGCAGTGCAGTTGCAAAATTGCGGGCGATGAAAGAGGCGGGAAATACCACATGGGATTTGGTTGATGCAGTTGCATCTGATGCAATGAGGCTTTGTGATGAAGGTTTAGTTGATGTGATCGATCATGATAATGCTTTGGCTCCAGCACCAGACGGAACATCAGCCTCAAATGATTTTGGAAATTT
>JACNKY010000221.1 GCA_014381795.1 Pseudomonadota bacterium
CATGGTAAAGTGTGCGCTCATCAGCACTGATTGCCGGTCCGTTAGGACAAATGTATGGACCGTCCCATTTGGAGTGAGAAAGGTCTGCATCAATCCGGAAAAGACATCCGCTTGCTTTTGTTTCCGGATCATGGGAACGTCCCGCCCAGATTCTTCCGTCCCTGTCACATTTGGCATCATTGAAGCGGTTTTCTGATTCTTGCGGATCAGGAAGCAACGCAAAAGTCCGCTTGCCGGAACTAAGATCCAGGAAATAAACCCCGGAACTACAGCCCACCACAAAGCCCTCATGATTACGTCTTGGCAAAACCCAACCGGTCTTTTCCTCCAGTTCCCAACTGCGCCGTTCACCCGTTGACTCTTTGTAACAGTGTAACATCTGACCGTCAATGTCCACAAAGAAAAGAGACTGTTCGGCATAAGGCTCGCTTTCAATCCAGAGTGGACCTTCCCCGCAAATCGCCTGAACTTCCCAGACACATTCTACTTCCCCCACCAAATCAAAATTCTGCATTAACTCCTTTTATTTTATCAATAAAGATGAACCTGTAAAAGTCATAATAACTTGTCATTTCGAGCAAAGCGAGAAATCTATTTTATGTTAAGCACTGATCTTATTAAGATCTCTCTCTTCGTTCGAGATGATAAATAATTAGTTTCGGAGTATTTACTAAGCCATCAATAATTATTCCAAATAATTAACCTTCTTTTGCTAACTTTTTTCGACTCAACTGGACCAAGAGAATCCCTGCCATGATGATGGTTACTCCAATACCGTCACTTATGGAAAGCGGTTCCGAGAGAATAAACGCAGCAACCAGTACTCCAAAAAATGGATTTAGGAAATGAAAGGTCGCTGCCTTGACAGGACCTATTCTTCTCACCAGAAAAAACCAGATAAGTGTTCCAAACAGTCCTGGGACAAGGGTTGTATATAAAAATGCCAGGACGAAACTCGTACTCAATTCAATGTTCCAGGTCTCAAAAATCAGTGAAAAAGGAAACAGCGTGATGCTGCCGACAAGCATCTGAAGACCGACAATCATGACTACATTGTTATTAAGATTCATCATCCGTCCGACGTACAAGGTAGCCCCTGCCAGTGCCGCAACTGCAATCAGGCAGAGTGTCATGCCAAGGTAAGCATTGCTGCTGCTGAGTTTGTCCAACATGATTACCAGCACACCACCAAAACCGACTGTAAGTCCCAGCATTCCTTTGAGTCCTGTTTTTTCTCCCATAAAAATCCAGCAGACTGCAGCAACTACTAAGGGTAGCAAACTGGCAATGATGGCTGCCAAACTGGCTTCAATCCACTGCATCGCAATGAAATTAAATGCCAGATAAATGGCATTCTGTGAAATTCCGATGATCACCACTACTGTCCACTCGCCTTTGTTCAACTTAATTTTCTGACCCAGCACACGGGCCAGGGCAATTCCCAGGAGTCCGGAAATGAAAAAACGCAGTGAAAGTACCATCAGTGGGGAGGCTGCAGTCACAAGGATCTTGGCCGATGTAAAGGCACTCGACCAGATGAAAGAAAAACTTATACCCATCAGTATCGAACGAAAATCCATCAATAAATCATTTGTAGAGTTTTAGTTTCAGTTTTGGATGAAGTGAAGGCCATCCAGCTGTTGCTAGATGTGTCCGATAATTGAATCTGCAAGTATCCGCTTGCAGATATGTACAAGCACATGTAGCTGAGAATGTCAGTGACTACCAAAGTCACCGGACTGGATATGCCAGAGATCTGCATAAGTTCCGTTTTTAGCAACAAGTTCATCATGATGCCCTTCTTCTGCAACCTGTCCGTCACGCAGAACGAGGATTCTGTCCGCATATCTTATCGTCGAAAGTCTGTGGGCGATCACGAGTGCGGTTTTCCCTTTAGTAATACCAGCCAGATTGGCCTGTATCGCACGTTCTGTTTCTGTATCAACAGAACTGGTCGCTTCGTCAAAAATCATCACAGGCGAGTTTTTGAGTACTGCACGGGCGATGCTGAGTCTTTGACGCTGTCCTCCTGAGAGACGAATCCCTCTTTCTCCCACAATTGTCTGGTAGGCTTCCGGAAGAGTCTGCACAAAGTCATGCAACTGAGCTGAACGTGAAGCTGCTTCAACTTGCTGTAAATCCAATTTCTCGGAACCGTAAGCTATATTTTCTGCAATAGTTCCGTGAAAGAGATAAACCTCCTGACTGACAAGAGCAATTTGTTTGCGTATTTCACTCAGTTCCAGTTCCCGTAGATCAATACCGTCCAGCAGAACCTGTCCCTGAGTTGGATCGTAAAGCCGCAGCAGCATTTTTATCAACGTAGATTTCCCTGCACCGGTAACTCCGGCAATGCCTATCATTTCACCGGAATCAGCAGTAAAGTTTAAGCCCTTTAAAACTTCACCACCTCGTTGATAAGCAAATCCAACGTTACACAGCTCGATTCTACCTTTGACAGGAATTGGCAGTTTTTTGGGCTTTGCGGGATTAATAATTTTACTAGGTGTGTGGAGCAGACCGAATGTACGGCGTGCACTCGCTTTAGCTCGTTCATATTCATCAAGCGTGACTCCCATCCTGGTCAAAGGCCAGAGAAGCCTCTGAATCATCATAGAAAAAAAGACCAGTTCTCCAACAGTCAGCAGCCCTTTGTCTTCTAAAACCCAGTAACTGCCTAGCAGAAGCACTCCTCCAAAGCCGACTGCAATCGCCATACGAATGAGCGGAACGTACAATGCACTGAGTTTAATTGCCTGGAAATTTGCTTTTTGGTATTCTCTTGAAGCATCCGCAACCCTTCCGGATTCAAATTTTTCTGCAGTAAAACTCTTGATTACCAGAATTCCTGCGATATTAAATACGAGACGACTGCTCAGAGCTCCGACCGCTTCAAGAAACTTACGGTAACGCGGTGAAATTAAGCGCTGAT
>JACNKY010000347.1 GCA_014381795.1 Pseudomonadota bacterium
CCAAAATGCCGGTTTTAAAACCATTAAAATTAAGGTTGGGCGACAGACCGTGCAAGAAGATATTGAACGCGTGAGGAGCGCACGTAAAATATTGACTGAAGGAATTTCTTTACGCCTTGACGCAAACCGTGCTTGGGAATGGGAAGAGGCACTCGTGTTTGCTCATGCAGTCAAGGACTGCAGAATTGAATACTGCGAAGAACCGCTGCGTGATTTCCAAAGACTGGAAGAATTGCATCAACAAACCGAAATCCCGCTTGCGCTGGACGAAACTCTCTGGCCTAACCCAAATCCGCATTCTTTAGCTAAAAAAGGCATCCGGACTTTGATTTTAAAACCAGGAATTATCGGAGCATGGGAGAATACAAAATTATGGATAGCTTATGCCCAACAAAATGAGCTGGATGTTGTTTTGAGCAGTTCTTTTGAAAGTGGACTCAGTTTGCACTGGCTCGCCTTTACGTCAGCAAAATTACTCAGCAAGCAACCGGCGGCAGGACTCGACACCGCAAAATGCTTCTCGCATGATTTAATCGATCCGCCTTTTACACTCACAAACGGCAATTATGTTTTTCCAGTTACGCGTCCCACAGTTGATCAAAAATATCTGCACAAAATAGCTGAAGGAAATTCTACAATAGCGACTGAGACTGATGTTTGAAGTTAAACCAGATATCCTGAAACAGGTACTTGAGAACTTTGCGGATGAACAGTTTTTAATCAGTGAATCAACAGATTGGACTTTTTCAGACTTTTTGGAGCAAGCAGTTCTTTTCAGCAATTCATTAAATATTTCCCCTCAAGAACATATCGCTCTTTGTTCAACAAATCCTGAGTTTTTGCTAAAAGCGATGTTCGCCTTGTGGCTGAAAGGTGCAGTTGCGGTTCCCATAAATCCAAAATTTCCGCAAAAGCAGAAAATCGAATTGCTGATAAAAACAGGAAGCACTTTAGTTGAGCAGCTTGAATTAAATAAAAATCCTGCCGATCAGCACTTATCATCCGACTCTCTTCCGTCGATCAATCCTGCGGCTTGGGCCAGCATCATTTTCACTTCCGGCAGCAGTGGATCGCCTAAAGCAGTGGTCCACTCGCTGGCCAACCATTTTTACAGCGCGCTTGGAGCAAATCAGCAGATGCCCTTAATTTCCGGTGACCGCTGGTTGATGTCACTGCCTCTTTTTCATGTCGGCGGACTGGCAATTTTTTTCCGCACTCTACTTTCCGGTGCAGCCATGGTGCTTCCTACTGAAAAGCAAACTTTGGCTGAGTCTCTGATAAACAATAACATCACTCATCTTTCACTGGTACCAACTCAACTCCACCGGCTTTTGCAGACAAATGCAGGTAGAGATTCTCTGCTCAAGTTAAAACTTATTTTGCTTGGAGGTTCGGCGATTCCTTATACTTTGCTTGATCAATGCGCTGAACTCGGTCTGAATGTCAACACGACATACGGTTCTACAGAAATGGCATCTCAGGTTGCAACCGGAAAAAAGGGTTGTTGCCGTATTCTGCCTTTTCGTGAAGTCCGGATTTCTGCAGAAAACGAAACTTACCCTGAAATTGAAGTACGCGGCAAAACCCGTTTTTTAGGTTATCTCGATGAATCCGGTCTGCAACAGCCTTTTGATCAAAATGGTTGGTTTAAATCCGGAGATTTAGGAATCCTTGAAGTTAAGAAGGCAGAGAGCAAAACAACACAAACGGCGCAACTGCAAAGAGAATCCGGAATAAAAAACAAACAGCAGAGTGAAATGTATCACACGCTGACCGTACTGGGACGCAAAGACAGCATGTTCATTTCCGGTGGTGAAAATATACATCCAGAGGAAATTGAACGTGTATTGTTCCAAAGCGGAATGATGGAGCAGGCCGTGGTAGTTTCCGTAAAAGATGTAGAATTTGGCGCAAGACCTGTTGCTTTTCTGCAGTTCAATGCATCTGCGTCTGAAGCAGAATTAAATGAGTATTTACGAAAAAATATGGTCAGCTTTAAAGTTCCGGCATTGTTATTGCCGTGGCCGGAAGAGACTGGGACTGGATTAAAACCAAAACGGCAAGAACTTGTTCGACTCGCCCAGACGCAATTCGACCTCATGCAAAAAAACAAATTAGCGGAAGTGCATGTCCGGTCTCCGGATTTTGAAGAATGGCTGGCTAAGTTTGAACAGGGTTGGAAACGTGTTGCATTAAGTAAAGGACAGCAAATATTTATGCTGCTTGACCAGCGAAAGCCACACAAGGAAAAATGCTTATACATACGGGCGAATTCGCGCCAGGAAGTTATGGAATGGTTGCTCGCAGTTGAAAACAAAGGAATGCTTGAAATTCAAAATGAGGAACGCCAACTCATTAGTTGGGTTCCGGCTGGAAAAAAGAAATGCGGTTTGCAGAAGGAAAGTTTTGAAATTGTTCGACTCCTTGAAGAAGAACTTCCGCACACCGAATTCCAACTCTACGACGCACAAGAGCGCGGAAGCTTTAAGACAACAAGCTTTGATCCTCAAAGAAAGGAAGTAATACCTGCAGAAAAAAATAAAAGTTATTTTTCTGGGACGTCCTGCTTCAGTGACTTAGTACATGAGTTGATTCAAGGCTGGAACTGGGACTTTCCGGAAGCAGTTTTTCAATCAGCAGTACGGCTCGATGAGTTTAAGCGATTGTATTTGCTGCGCTGTCTTTACAGACGTTCCGGAGAGTCAATGAAATTTTTAGGCTGGAAAGTGCAGCTACTGAGAGATTTCTCCAGTTCCGAAAATGTCGAAAATCCTTTTTGGGATTTAAGTCGGAAAGAAGAAATCGCCTTAGAAAAGGTATTGCAGCAAGCCGCTTTTTTTACTAGAGATGACTACCTGCAGGCTAATACACCTCAAAAAGAGCGAAACAGACGTCTTGAATTTCAGG
>JACNKY010000151.1 GCA_014381795.1 Pseudomonadota bacterium
TTGGTGTGTAGGTCAGTTAAATGCTGACCGGGCGAAACCTATCATTTTGTTTGAAGACAAACTTTTTAAAACACCTGAAAAAGCACAAATTGCAGCCATGAAATTAAAAGAGGAACGTGGAGAATCAATTCCATGTCGTAATAATTGATTTAAAAACGGAGAATGAATGATGTTAGACTTAGGTAAAGTTAAGGGCGTAAAGGCGAATACAGCTCATAGTGAAGCAGATAAATTTATGACGAGAACCTATGTCATGCCGCTATTGTTCGATGATGAATCACGTCGTCGTCTAATCGCTGAACATAGGAATAGCCCAGTGGGGTCACCCCCTAAAAATGGTAGACCAGCTTTAGAGCATAGTCATGAACTTAGGACCGTACTTGACAAAATGCGTCGACATCCAATGGCTGGAAAGTATGTAAGTGTGTGTTTACGTATGTTTGAAGAATATAAGATTGGAATATCCTCTGGTGTGCGTGGTGAACCAGTAAAAACTTTTGAGGAGGTATACTCTTCAGAAGAGGCGTGTGAGCATGCTATTTTCTTGAAGCGCATCTCAGATTTGATGGAGCACTATAAATAAAGTTCTTTCATTATTTATTTACCCTTCCCCAAATAAGGTCTACAGATTATTTTCTTCTTTGAAGGTAACAGGGCATAGCCTCTTTTCAAAATATATTCCCTATCAGTTCTACCCTAAAAAAACTTCTGGAACCTCGTACTTGGGGGTTTTCAAATGTAGAAGGTTAGTTTGCAAAACAAAATGTAGTTAGTTCGTTTAAGATGGGGTCACCTCCAAATGTGTAACCTCCACAATCTCATACGTTACTGCTATTTCCTTAGATTGTTTCTTAAAGTTCATCACAGACGCACCCATTCCAGAGAGCCGAATTACTTTTACTATGCTGTTTTTTGCGAATAATAGTAATTTAATCCAATAAATGAAAGACAATTAATATAACTGTTTAATTCTTATTGGTAGCAGTTATATGGCCTGCATATAATTGTTCCTGTGTGATTGCCCCTAATTAACTCCACAGACAGAAATACTCCAAGTAAAATTTCACTTTCTTGAACAATCTACTGACTTTTTTGGAGAGTTTAATTTTCTTAAATATTATACCATAAACCTCTCCCATAATATTGTGACTTACTGGCAGATATTAGTAGGGTACAATCGGCCCATATTACAAGTCTGGTGCTTAATGGTAGTGACTTGCTGATAGCCCTTATTCGGGTAAAATTTGTGGAATTTATGATGCGTTGAGTTTTGGTTTGAGACTTGTGGTTAGACCTTCGTCGTGTACAATGATATCTCATTTGGGGCACATGCACTATTTGTTGTTAAATTGGAAATTCCAAGGGCGTGATTTCTGCTTTAAAGTGTGAGCCTAAATAGTAAGCAATAGCAGATAGCTTCCGGAATAGACTTAGGTAAAATAAGCTAATAATTTATTTAAAATTTAAAAGGGTTTTATGAGTTTCTCAAGTTACTTCACACACAAAACAGGTGGTGACAGTATTTTTTCTGTTGAAGCACCAAAGATTAAATTCGGACACGGCTCGCTTAACGAAGTCGGTGACGATGCTAAGGCACTCGGCATGAGCAGGGTGGGCGTCTTCACTGACCCTCGTGTGGCTCAACAGGAACCTGTTGCCAAGGTAGTTGAATCTCTCAAGTCCAATGGGCTTGATGTTGAGGTCTATGATCAGGTTGCGGTTGAGCCTACTGATATTTCGTTTAAGCAAGGCTCACAGTTTGCTAGTGAGGGCAAATTTGACGGCTTTGTTTCTGTCGGAGGCGGTTCAGTGATGGATACCTGTAAAGCTTCGAATTTATACTCCTGTTATCCCGCGGATTTTCTTGATTATGTAACAGCGCCGATCGGAAAGGCAGTTCCGGTTCCGGGTGCACTCAAACCGCACATAGCCTGTCCGACAACATTCGGCACTGCCAGTGAATGCACGGGAATCGCCATTTTCGACTTGCTAGAAATGGAAGTAAAAACGGGAATTGTAAGTCCAATGATTCGTGCGAATCTTGGGGTTCTTGATCCTAGCGTACTGTCCTCACTTCCTCCACTTGTCAGGGCTGCAAACGGTTTTGATGTTTTCAGTCACGCCTGCGAATCAATCACAGCACGACCTTATACTCATCGTACCGCTCCGGAATCTTCACAGCAACGACCACTAACTCAAGGAGCAAATCCTTACAGTGATCTTGCCTGTCTGGAAGCGATCAAGCTTATCGGTACACACATTGTGCAAGCAGTCAATGATCCGCTGGAAGATAGTTATGACTCACTAATGTTCGCAGGAATGCTTGCTGGAATTGGTTTCGGAAATGCAGGTTGTCACCTGCCTCACGGGATGTCATACGCGGTCGCCGGACTTGTTAAAGATTATACCCCGGAAGGTTGGCCGACTGATCACAATATGATACCTCATGGTATTTCTGTAATAGTCAACTCGCCAGCTGTTTTCCGTAAAACAGGGCCGGCCTGTGCAGAGCGACACTGGAAAGCCGCGGCTGCCATGGGAGCGGATCTCACCGATACGAAGGTGGAAGACGGGGGAGACATCTTGGCAGATCAAATTATTGGAATGATGCGTGAAACCGGTATTCCTAACGGACTATCCGGAGTAGGTTACACTATGGATGACCTGGATGCGCTGACGGACCGCTCATATGCACAGAAACGACTCATCGACAATGGACCCATGCCTATTTCCCGTGACGAATTGAAGGAACTTTTCAGTGAAGCAATGAGCTACTGGTAGAAGTTGAGATCTAGCGTTGCACCGATGAATTTCAATAATAACTGTCAGCTACTCTATATCAACTTTTGTAAAGCCATTGGATAGTCTAAAATCTGAATTAATATCATCCAGATTGACGTG
>JACNKY010000386.1 GCA_014381795.1 Pseudomonadota bacterium
CTTTGAACTGAAATACGGAAGCAATCCTCATCAAAAGCCTGCCGCGATTTATTCTCTAGAAGGAGACGAACTACCTTTTTCTGTCCTGAACGGTCAACCGGGGTATATCAATTTACTGGATGCAATCAACGCATGGCAGTTGGTAGCGGAACTAGACGAAGCACTGGAGCTTCCGGCGGCAACTTCCTTTAAACATGTCAGTCCAGCAGGTGCTGCTGTGCATGTACCTCTTGATGAAACTCTGCGTGAAATTTATGGTTGTCAAAACCAAGAACTTACACCGTTGGCAACTGCATATATCAGAGCACGCGGAGCGGATCCTTTGTCATCTTTTGGAGATTTTATCGCACTCAGTCGTAAGGTCGATGTTCAGACAGCTGAGATTATCAGAAAAATGGTGTCTGACGGAATTATAGCACCTGGATATGATGAAGATGCCCTTAAACTTTTAAAAGAGAAAAAAGACGGTAAATATATAATTTTAAAAGCAGATCCGGAATTTAAATCTCCAGAACTTGAGTTCAGGGAAGTTGCCGGAGTAGTTTTTTCACAACAGCGTAACACCATAAAAATCAATGAAAATTCCTTGTTGACTGTAGTTGTAACGAAAAACACAACTTTGACGGATGCCGCACGTCGTGATTTAGTACTCGCCTCAATCACCTTAAAATATACTCAGTCTAATTCTGTGGCCTATGCGCTGAATGGACAGATGATCGGCATCGGTGCAGGACAGCAAAGTCGTGTAGACTGTACCAAACTGGCAGGACGGAAAACAGACGTCTGGTTTTTACGGCAGCATCCTAAAGTTCGGAATCTGCCTTTTCATGAACAAGTTGGTAGTGTTGAACGTACAAATGCCCGTATTCTCTGTATAGAAGGAGGGATGACTGAGCCTGAACTACGTGCCTGGAAAAGTCTTTTCAAAGGTCCCACCGAAGCACTTTCTATGGTTGAAAAAGAAGAATGGCTCACTAAACTTGCAGGTGTCAGTTTGTCTTCAGACGCTTTTTTTCCTTTCCGTGACAATATAGATCAGGCTTCCAAACGCGGAGTTGATTATGTTGTTCAACCAGGCGGCAGTAATCGTGACCAAGAAGTAATCGCTGCAACGGACGAGTATGGAATGGTGATGCTCTTTTCGGGAATAAGGCTTTTTCATCACTGATTGTTTCAATTGCTGAAAACGTAACGACAATAATAACAAGCACATATTTTTTACAGAATTAATTCAGGAGGTATTTTGATAAAATTGTATGAATTAGCAGGTGCAGAAGAAAACAGAAGATTCAGTCCTTATTGCTGGAGGATACGTATGTCGCTGGCACATAAAGGTTTGGCTGTCGATTGCCTGCCGTGGCGATTTACAGAAAAAGAGAAAATTAAGTTTTCCGGACAGGAACGGGTTCCAGTATTAGTCGATGGAGATCATACTGTCAGTGATTCATGGCAGATTGCAAAATATCTCGAAGCGGAATATCCGGATGCACCTTCCTTAAAACTGGAAAACGGTGAAGTGCTTTTTGTTAAATTTTGGGCTGAGACAGTCATGAATCCTCTACTGGTGAAATTCCTTTTGCTCGATATTCACGATAGCCTAACTGCAAAAGATAAAATATATTTCCGTGATAGCCGTGAAAAACTCTTCGGAAAAACGCTGGAAGAAATAGTTGAAGGTCGTGAGGAACGTATGCCAGACTTTCATAAAACATTGACACCTTTAAGGTTAACTTTTAAAAAACAGCAATTTGTGGCAGGAGGAAGTCCTGGATTTTCAGATTACATTGTTTTTGGCGCCTTTCAGTGGGCACGTTGCATTTCTGATTTTTCTCTGCTTCAGCCAGATGATCCAATCTATGAATGGCGCCAACAAATGCTTCGCCTCCACGACGGACTTGCGGGGAATGCCGTGGGATATTCGGTCTGAAAAAGATTCCACTAATCAAAACTTAAAAAAGATTTTTATTAACAAAACATGTCAAACAATAATTCTACTCCAGTTCAGGCAACTGATTTTATCCGTAATATTATTCGTGAAGATTTAGCTTCAGCTAAACATCAGCAAATCGTAACCCGTTTTCCGCCTGAACCAAATGGTCATTTACACATTGGCCACGCAAAATCGATTCACCTCAATTTCGGAGTTGCAAATGAATTTGACGGAAAATGCTTCATGCGTTTCGATGATACAAATCCAGTCAAAGAAGATGAGCAGTATGTAGAAGGCATCTTAAAAGACGTACGCTGGCTAGGTTATGACTGGGGTGAGAGTCTGACACATGCATCAGATTATTTTGAACAGCTTTATGAGTTTGCGGAAGAGTTGATCCAAAAAGGCAAAGCCTATGTTGAAAGCCTGAATGTGGAAGAAATCAAGGAGTTTCGCGGAACACTGACAGAACCAGGAAAAGACAGCCCATACCGTGAGCGTAGCGTTGAAGAAAATATGCTGCTCTTCAGGAAAATGCGCGAAGGCGAGTATGAAGACGGCTCCATCGTTTTACGGGCCAAAATTGACATGTCATCGCCGAATATTAATCTTCGTGATCCGGTTCTTTACCGAATCCGTAAAGTTTCACACCAGCGCACTGCAGACAAATGGTGCATTTATCCGCTCTATGATTTTACGCATGGTTTATCGGATGCGTTGGAAGGCGTAACTCATTCGCTCTGCACGCTGGAATTTGAGGATCACCGACCTTTATACAACTGGATTCTGGCTGAAGTGAGCGCACCGTGCCTGCCCAGGCAAATAGAATTTTCGCGACTGAACCTGCGCTACAGTGTCTTGAGTAAACGCAGACTGATTCAACTGGTTGAAGAAGGACACGTTGAGGGTTGGGATGATCCACGCATGTTAACACTTTCCGGGTTGAGGCGTCGAGGT
>JACNKY010000025.1 GCA_014381795.1 Pseudomonadota bacterium
TATTGGGCTAATGCCAGTTCCAGAAACACAGCTTGATTTTTAAGGTAGTAGAACTTTTGACCGGAAACTTTTGCGCCTCCGTCAAAGTCAATCAGATCAAGTGCTTCCATCAACTCAACGTGATCTTTAGGTTCAAAGTCGAATTCACGTTTTGTCCCTACTTCACGAATCGGCACGTTGTCTTCGTCTGTACAACCATCAGGTGAATCCGGATGAGTCAGATTTGGAACCTGTTTGTGCAGTTCAAGCCTCTGCTCAAGCAGTTCACGCAGCAGTGACTCTTTCGCGGACTCTTCGTCGCGTAATATTTTCGATTCTTCAATTAACGGCTGACGTTCCTCAGGCGGAATTTTGCCTTTCATTTTTTTGCTGATATCGTTCCGCCGTTGTCTGACGGCATCGACTTCAGTTGTAATCTGCCGGACCTGTTCGTCAAGCATTAACAATTTTTCAATATCAACCTGAACGTTACGTCTACGGCAATTCTCCGCAATTTCTTCAGGCTGGCTACGGATTAATTTAAGATCAAGCATTCAGTCAGGTTTCAGTTTTCAGGTTTCAATTGCTTGACTGCATTCGCAATCAACAATTTGGTTTAATGGTTTTATGAATTTTGTACGCTCCGTCTGCTTAGCAACGTTTCCGGAGATGTTACAGTTTTAGCGATTTTAACTGAAATATTTTTCCGGACGCAGATTATGATATTCAGTCAACTCCTGAATCGCGGCGGCAGTCGCTAACAGACTATTATCCTCAAAACGCCGGCCCATTAATTGTAGACCAACCGGTAATCCGTCAGTGGTCGGTTTTCCAGGAATTGAAATTGCGGGTGTTCGGGTCAGATTCGCGAGCACACTGCAAATATCCGCCAGATACATGGCCAGCGGATCTTCGGTTTTTTCACCTAATTTGAACGCTGGGAAAGGCGAAACAGGGCCAAGGATAAAATCAAATTTTTTGAAAAGCTCTGCCACTTGCTTTTCCATCCAGGCCCTAACCTGTATAGCACGTCCGTAATATTGATCATAATAACCTGAACTTAGTACAAATGTTCCAAGCATAATTCTGCGTTTCACTTCTTCACCAAAACCTGTTTTTCTGGATGTTGTATAAAGTGATTTAAGGGAAGCCTCTTCCTGCTCCCGTTTTCCGTAACGAATACCGTCGAAGCGTCCGAGGTTGGAACTTGCTTCCGCAAATGCGAGGACATAATAAGTTGGGATCACATATTTCAGAAACTCAAGCGAATGCCGTTCAACAATTGCACCTTTGCTCTCAAGCAATTCAACTAATTCATTAACGCTTGAGACAACGTCCGGATCTACAGATTGAGCGTCAAGATATTCATCCGGAAGACAAATGCGCAAACCCGAAAGTTCTGCTACTGCAGGAGCGGCTACTAATGCTGTTGTTGCAGAAGTACTTTCCTTTGGATCATTTCCATGGAGAATGGAAAAGGCGTAACGGCAATCAGCAGCATTTTTTGTAAAGCAACCGATTTGATCCAGCGAAGATCCATACGCAACCAGTCCATAACGTGAAACTGTTCCGTAAGTCGGTTTCAATCCGGTGACTCCGCACATAGAAGCAGGTTGACGAACCGAGCCGCCTGTGTCTGAACCCAGAGCCAAAAGTGCCATTCCGGAAACAACAGAAACCGCAGCTCCTCCACTACTTCCTCCGGGGACATGTTCAGTGTTCCATGGATTACGTGTAACACCAAAAGCAGAGTTTTCTGTGGATGAACCCATGGCGAATTCGTCCATATTCGTAGTGCCAATTATCAACGCGTCTTCTGCTAATAATTTATCAACAACTGTCGCGTTGTACGGTGAATGATATTCACCTAGTATTTTTGAACCGCAGGCGTTACTCAAGTTCGGCTCATTGATACAAATATTATCTTTGATCGAAACCGGAATTCCCGCAAGTTTTCCCACGCTTTTACCGGCAGCAATTTTTTCGTCAATTAAACGTGCACGTGAAATTGCTTTTTCACGTGGCAAAAGACTGCGGTAGACATTCAACGATGGATTGTATTGATCAATCCGTAGATAGACTGCGTCCATCACTGCTTCCGCAAGGATGTCTCCCGACTTGATGCGTTCAACCAGTTCGCTTAAAGAAAAATCAAAAGGCATGAATTTTTTTTCAGACTTATTCTTTTTCAAGTTCTTCTACAAGTGAAATATATTCCTGCTTTGCGTCTTCTGCGGATTTTCCCTGGAGTTTGTTCCAACCGTCAAACTTTGCCCTTCCTTCAAAATCGGCAAATCCAGGACGTTCACCGGTAACGTCACCTTCGTTACCTTGTTTGTATAGTGCATAAAGCTGGAGCATTATATCATTTGGTGGACGCTTAGAAAGCTGGGTCGCACGTTCAGCTGCAGATTTGAAATCATCATCAAGGGCCATGTTATCTCCTAATTATTAGTTTAAAACGTATCATAAACACTAACAGAGCGTCTGGAAAATTCAATACAAAAACTAAGTTTAGACGCTCTTTGAGCCACTCAAACTAAATCATCGTTAGAGTTGATTTATATTATAGCAGTAAGATTGTCTGTTTATGTTTAAACTTAGCAACTGTGCAGAGGATTTTTGTGGAAGTTCAATAGAATTATAATTTTGTGAACCAAAATTATTTATCAAATAAAAACTGAAACCCGCGCCGTTTGAGCAAAATACTAATCATGGATGATTGCGCATGAATAGTGCATAGCCAATCGGGGTGTGATAATATCATACTCTGAATATTTTTTATAAAACCATCAATTCAAGTGCGCCCCTGTTACCGAGGATGATACGCACCGTACAGAAGATGATCGCTAAATGGACACCGATTGAAAGGATTTAATACTAGTTAACCAACCAGTTTT
>JACNKY010000237.1 GCA_014381795.1 Pseudomonadota bacterium
CAGGAGGATGCTGACATTCAAGCCCTAGCAAAAAGTCTGCATCAGAAAGAACCTGCACTCCGAAAAGAGATAGCTAATTTTCGTGAAGCAAATCCAATGCTGGGATTTAGAGGTTGTCGACTTTCCATCGTTTACCCCGGAATTACTCAGATGCAGGTCAAGGCCATTCTTTCCGCGGCTGTGGAATGTAAACAAGACGGGATAAAGGTCTTTCCGGAAATCATGATTCCACTTGTTTCAACCGCACAGGAACTGAAAGTAATTCTCAGCACCATGGAAGAAAGCGCAAAAGAAGTTTTTCGCGTGATGAAAAATTCAATTGACTATCAGTTCGGCACAATGATGGAGGTTCCGCGTGCCTGCGTTCAGGCACGTACAATTGCTCCGGTTGTACGTTTTATGAGTTTTGGTACCAACGATTTAACGCAAATGACATTCGGTTTTTCGCGGGATGACATTGGTACTTTCCTACCTGCGTATTTAGAGCAAAAAATTCTAGCACATGACCCGTTTGTAACCCTGGACCAGCAAGGAGTAGGTCACCTGATCCGGACTGCCTTAAAGCAAAGCCGGAGTGTGAATAAAAAATTAGAGTTCGGCATCTGCGGAGAACATGGCGGTGATACTAACTCAATTGCGTTTTTTCATAAAACCGGATTTGACTATGTTTCCTGCAGCCCATACCGTATACCAATTGCCAGAATAGCCGCCGCGCAGGCAAATTTGTGAAGCGTTCTCAGCTATCTTTTTTAATGGACATTTACTGAGGATTCTGCTATGATAAAAGTTGACTTTGGCGGAAGTATTCGTGCTTGCTGCCAGACGTTTTTCTTGATAAATCAGCTAACCTGAAATAAAAAATAAATCATGGCCATTCAACACTTGACCCTCGACTCATTTAAAGAAAAAGTATACGACTTTGAAGCATCCAAAGAATGGAAATTCAAAGGGGAAAATCCCTGCATCATTGATTTTTACGCAGACTGGTGCGGTCCCTGTAAAATGATTGCACCTGTTCTTGAAGAACTCTCTGAAGAATACCACTGCAACCTCGATATTTATAAAGTAGATACTGAAGCAGAACAGAAACTTGCAAGCATGTTCGGTATCCGCAGTATCCCTTCCATCCTTTTTGTACCCAAAAAAGACAAACCGCAAATGAGCATGGGTGCGCTGCCTAAAGAAACTTTCCGGCAGTTGATCAAGGAAGCTCTTGGTCTGGAAGAACCCTGCAAGTGACATTGTCTCGTCACAGCTTTTCCTAAAGTTTTGAATTAGAAGTACTTAGAACTGTTAAAATGGGTCTTCGATCTTCGGGACTTTAAAGAACCCCTCCAACAGACCAACACACAGATCATTTCAAAAATTATTTTTTCCTAGTTAATTTAGCCCTGAATCTGCTGAAGGAACAGATTTTGGATAGATTGTTTAGAAATCAGCTAAAGCTGTAGCTTGTCAGCTTATAATCAAATTATGAAAACACACATGAAATTCCAGAAAAAAAATTTATTAATCTGGAAATGCCTCTTTGTATTAGTCATTTATTATGATTCTGCTTCAACAGCAGTTGCGCAAAATTCAGCGGACTCCATCTCGACTGTTGTGATCGACAGTGCGCCCAAAAAACTTTATTCTGAATTATATGCAGATAAAATAGGCAATACGTTCATGGTTGAAATCTATGAAGAACCACAGGAAGGCGAAAATTTAATACATTTTCGATCTTTTAAAAATGGAAAAATTATTGGCCGCAAATCGCAAGCATTAGCAGATGCGCATAATTTTACATTTATGATAAATGAATCAAATAGGCGTATCATGGCTGAGGATACAGAAGATATGCTCTATAAAGTACTCAAAAAATTGATGGAGGAATCTGACCAGAAATTAAAGTCTAATTTGGATGATATGTTTGATCAGGAAAAATTAGCCCAGAGCCTTTCAGAAAAGATCAAAACACCTGATGATCAAATTCAAACCATGGCAGAAAAGATCTCAAAGAAAATCACCTTTGACGGCGGAACTCTAAAAAATATGGCAGAACGTATTTCAGAGCAAATAAAAACTCCCGATGAGCAGATTGCCACAATGGCCAATGAAATTTCAAAGAAAATAACCTTTGATGGTGGTGCTATTTCTAACATGGCGGAACGTATTTCCAAACAAATAAAAACACCGGAAGACCAAATATCTAATATGGCTTCACAAATATCTCAGCAAATAAAAACGCCAGAAGACCAAATATCTAATATGGCTTCACAAATATCTCAGCAAATAAAAACGCCAGAAGACCAAATATCTAATATGGCTTCACAAATATCTCAGCAAATAAAAACGCCAGAAGACCAAATATCTAATATGGCTTCACAAATATCTCAGCAAATAAAAACGCCAGAAGACCAAATATCTAATATGGCTTCACAAATATCTCAGCAAATAAAAACGCCGGAAGCACTAATTAATGAGGATTCTCTGGCATTAACACTGGCTATCAAATTAACTCAAAAAGAAAACTTGGTTGCCGTAAAAATTCCTCCTTATGCTGAATTGCTGAGTCAAGTTTCAGATAGCAACCAAAAGCAGGACTACGAAAATACGATTGCGATCCTCGACGAAGATATTGCCGACCGAACTCCGGAAGAGCAACGAAAAGCACTAAAAATATCAGGACTCATGTCTGTACTTGTTGCTTCAAAGAAATTAAAACGCGCCATCTCGACTATTGAAGATTACGACCTTCCGGACGATCCTGCTTTACGTGAAATTTCTGCTGCGCTGTCTCAATGGATCAGTAAAAATTTGGTTCTAAAATAAAGTTTTAATTTGCTCAATGCTTTAAGCCTTGGATTTAAATCTACTTG
Organism: Pseudomonadota bacterium; assembly: GCA_014381795.1. Lineage (GTDB taxonomy): Bacteria > SAR324 > SAR324 > SAR324 > NAC60-12 > Arctic96AD-7. Next base: position 2,862 of record JACNKY010000237.1, read on the forward strand.
AGTCTAATTTTAACTATCTGTTTACCTAACATCCACTAACTAAAACGCTCATAGCTGAAACATTAAAAGTGCTACTTCAGTTGGTTATAATATAAAAAAGCATTTTTTAACTTCTCACCCAAAAACTGCCTACCTCTCAAACATAAGCTGTAAGAGAATCTGTTACAAAACCCACGTAGCTCTGTCAAATTGCTTTTCCCATGATGATGTCTTCATGAAAACAAGCTCAGAGTGAGGACGAGTTGTAAGCACCCAAATTTTGAAGTATAATTTTCAAATTATGTCTTTTACTTGTCAAGTTCAGTGAATCAATGTAGGATTCACTTTGGAACTAGTTTAGAACTTAAAAGTGATTAACCTTTCCTGAGAAATGGCCATGAGTGATGCTTCTTTCACATTGGAACAATACGAACTTCACCCTAGAACAATCATACGCAATGCCACACCTCCTGAATTATATGAAGAAGCACTAACATACGAACCTGATGCGTCTATTTCTTCTGTAGGAGCACTGATCGTCTCTTCTTATGAAAAAACAGGACGCAGCCCAAAGGACAAGCGTATTGTCGAATATCCAAGTATCGATAAAGACGTCTGGTGGGGCAATATTAACATTGGAATGGATGAAGCTACTTTCATGATTTCCAGGGGACGCGCAATTGACTATTTGAATACTCAACAGCGGATTTACGTTGTTGACGGATATGCGGGATGGGATCCTAAATACAGGATAAAAGTCCGCATAGTTGCCACACGTCCGTATCATGCTTTGTTTATGCATAATATGTTGATCCGTCCAACTGCAGAAGAATTAGCAGACTTTGGAGAACCGGATTACGTAATTTTTAATGCCGGACAGTTTCCTGCAAATCCACTCACAAAACACATGACTTCACGAACAAGTGTTGAACTGAGTTTTGAACGCAAAGAGTTTGTGATTCTCGGCACAGAGTATGCCGGTGAAATGAAGAAAGGTGTTTTCACTATCATGAACTACATTATGCCGAAACAGGGAGTTCTTTCGATGCACAGTTCTGCCAATGAAGGTAGAGACGGTGATGTAGCAGTCTTTTTCGGATTATCAGGAACCGGGAAAACAACTCTTTCAGCAGATCCTAAAAGGGAACTTATTGGTGATGATGAACATTGCTGGACAGACGACGGAGTTTTTAACATTGAAGGCGGTTGTTATGCCAAATGTATAAACCTTTCTGAAGATAATGAACCTGACATTTACAGGGCTATCCGTTTTGGAACAGTGCTTGAGAATGTTGATTATGACAAAGACACACGCGTTGTTGATTATGACGGGACTTCCCTGACGGAGAACACAAGAGCTTCATATCCGATAGAATATATTTTAAACGCAAAAATTCCCTGCATGGGAGGACATCCCCAGAATATCATTTTCTTGACCTGCGATGCCTTTGGTGTGCTGCCTCCTGTCAGCAAACTTAGACCAGCGCAGGCCATGTATCATTTCATCAGCGGTTATACTGCTAAAGTCGCAGGTACAGAAATGGGAGTAACTGAACCGGAAGCAACTTTTTCCGCGTGTTTTGGTGCAGCATTCATGGTTTGGCATCCTAGCAAATATGCAGAACTGTTAGCAAAACGTCTTCAACAAAATGGAACTTCTGTTTGGCTAGTGAATACGGGCTGGAGCGGCGGTGGTTATGGAGAAGGTGAGCGTATGTCACTCAAGTACACACGTTCAATCATTGATTCAATTCTGGATGGTACCTTGAAGAACGCGCCGACTGACCATAACGATTTGTTTGGTTTTGATGTTCCAACAGAATGTCCAAAAGTTCCAAATGAAATTATGAAGCCACGTAATACCTGGTCTGACGGGAATGCCTATGACAAAGCAGCCTTAAAGCTGGCAAACATGTTTCAGGAAAACTTCAAACAGTTTGAAGAAGGTTCCAGCGATGAAATTATACAGGCAGGACCAAAGGCTTCCTGAGTTAAACTGACATCCTCTTAATAAAGCCGTGTTCAGCGCGGAGTTACTCTTTCCGTTAAAAAGCTTTATTTTTGAGACTGTTACTCGGTAGATTAATTTGCTGAAAACTTTTTAAAGCTGATAATCCTGCATATTTCAGAAAACCAAACAACTATGATACAAAAACTTCGTCAAGCAATGTTAGAACAAGAATTAGACATGCTGATTGTTGTCTCAACTGATGAACACCTTAACGAATACCTCCCTGCGCAGAATTGGCGTTTAGAGGCTTCAACATCATCCGGAAGTTCACCGGGTTTTTCCGGTTCAGCCGGAACAGCGGTCTTTTGCCTTGAGGGACGTTCCCAGCTTTTTGTTGATTCACGTTATCATTTACAGGCAGAGCAGACATGCGGTGAAAATTTTGAAATTCAGAAATTGGGAAATGAAAGTGTGCTTAAGCCTCAAAAATGGATTGCCTCCCGTTCAGAAAAGGCTTTAACAGTTGGATCTGATCCTTTTGTGATGAGCCCAAAAGATTGGCGGGGTTATGAAAATGCTGTTGTAAAATCAGGTCACAGTTTGAAAGCGATTACTCCAAATATGGTGGACAGTGTTTGGGCTAATCGGCCAAATCCTCCCAAAAATAAGATCTATCCTCTTGCTTTGGAATACACAGGTAAGACCAGCGCCTGCAAGTTAGCTGATGTACGGAAGAAAATGAATGAATCCGGAATGGGAAAAGACAGAAAAGCGGATGTTTTGTTGTTAACCATGCTTGACGAAATTGCCTGGCTCACTAACTTACGCGGCAGTGATATTGAGTACAATCCTGTTTTTGAAGCATATGCTGCTATTTTTCAGGATAGAGCATTGTGTTTTTGCCATCATCCGGAAGCAGATTTAAGCAAGCACTGTCCAGACTGGGAGTTCAGGCCATATGCTGAATATCCGGAATTTTTGGAAAAAATTGCGCAAGATGAAAATGTAAAAGCTTGGCTTGATCCTTCAACAATTACTATGGGTACACGTCTGGCATTTTCGAAAAAACAGGTTATAGAAAAGAAAAATCCCATCGTTTTAGCGAAAGCACTTAAAAACCCAACTGAAATCAACTCCACAAAAAATGCCCATAAACAGGCTGCGGTTGGAGTTGTAAAAAGTTTTCGACGTTTACAAAAAGCAATTGATCTAGAACAGCCTGTAACCGAAAAAGAATACAGTGACTGGCTTTATGAAGCATATTCACAAGCAGAGGATTTTTCGGATCTTAGTTTCAACACAATCGCAGGTTCCGGACCGAATGGAGCAATTGTGCATTACGGAAATCCAGATTCAAAAAACGCGATGAAGAATGGTGAGCTGTTGCTTGTAGATTCTGGAATCCAGTGTGCTGGCGGAACCACAGACGCGACGCGGACTGTCATTCTCGGAAAAGAGGATGAGAAGCAGAAACGGACTTTCACTTTGGTTCTGCAGGCACATATACGCTTGGCCAGACAGGTTTTTCCTGAAGGAACAACGGGAGCATCTCTGGATTCCATTACTCGTTCCGGACTCTGGAATGCGGGTTTGGATTATGGTCACGGCACAGGACATGGAGTGGGCGCTTTTTTGAATGTGCATGAAGGTCCCCAGCGTATCTCACCTTTTGCGTTTGATGTGGCTCTGCAGGAAGGAATGGTACTTTCAAATGAACCAGGATATTATGAAAACAACTGGGGTGGAATTCGGCTGGAAAATCTTTACGTGATCAAGAAAGCCCAAGGACTTCCGGAACATCCAGGTGGTAATGGGTGGCTCGCTTTTGAAACACTGACACTGATTCCATTTGATCCAAGATTGATTGACAGAGATTTACTTTCGGCTGATGAATTACAATGGCTGGATGAATATCATCAACGTGTTTTTACTGAGATTTCACCTCTGCTAGATAATCAAGAAGATGTGCAGTGGCTCACCTGGGCCTGTGGACTTGCATAGATGAAGATTTTGACACCCGCAAAGATAAATCCGTTGCTTTATATTTTAGGCAAACGTAAGGATGGCTTTCATGAGTTGTATATGCACATGGTGCCAGTTAGTTTATTTGACAAATTGAGTTTCAGCAATAATAATAAAAAAGGTCTTATTTTCCATGTTAAGGGCGCAACTTTTTCTGAACCTCAGGAAGATAATTTGGTGGTCCGTGCAGTAAGATTATTTGAAGAAGTAGCCGGAGTAACTGCGGACCTCGATATTAATCTTGAAAAACACATCCCCTCCTGCGCTGGACTTGGAGGAGGCAGTGGAAACGCGGCCGGAACTCTTCGGGCGCTGAACAATATTTTTCGTTTATCATCCACTTCTCCAGGTCTTTTGCCGCCGAAGACGCTTTTTGAACTTGCTCTGGAACTTGGCTCAGACGTTCCTTTTTTTCTGGAACCTTCTCCTTGTGAAATACGCGGACGTGGTGAGAAGTTAATTCCTTTGACGGAATATCCTGAATTCCTGTTAGTGATAATTAAACCTGCTCTTTCAATTCCTACGCCTGATGCATACCTAAATTGTCTTCCGGAAGAACGTACCAGTTTTCCTGAAGTTAAGTCTTTTGCTGATTTAAAAAGTCACTTGAACAATCAGTTTGAAACTTCTTTGCTTTCTCAATATCCGCTCTTGTCTGAACTGAAATCTTTATTGCTCCAAAATGGTGCATTTGGTGCATTGGTCTCAGGGAGCGGTTCTGCCGTTTTTGGATTATTCAATAAAAAAATACTGCAAATACAAGCATTTAAAAAATTGTCATGTCTTCAGCTCGGCGAAATATTTTATTGCGAAACTTTGACTACACATCGTTATTATTGAATCATCTTTGTAGAAAACAAATTTATATTAAGTATCACTGGCTGCTGCTAGTTTCAGTACTAATTTTTACAGGTTGCAGCACAAAACCCTCAGGGTTACCCGGGAGCAGACAATACAAAAAAAGCGGGGTCTGGGAACAGTCCAATTCACGTATAAATAAATACGTAAACGTTTACACGAAAAACAAACACGTTAAGACCTGTCTGGACCATGCAACGTCCAGCAGATATCTTTATTACATACATCGAGTTTTTTATCAATACAAGCTGCCTCCGGAACTAGCGTATTTGCCAATTCTTGAATCTTGTTTTGACAGCAAAGCAGATTCAGGACATGCCAGGGGCATGTGGCAGTTCACTAAAGCAACAGCTGGAGATTATGGATTAGATGTGAATTGGTTATCAGATGATCGACTAAACTGGCGTAAAGCTACTCATTCAGCAGCACGTTATTTGAAAATTCTCGGCAAAAGATTTAACAATAACTGGGAATTGGCATTGGCAGGATACAACGGTGGACCAAATTATATGGCCCGTCAAATAAAATCACAAGGTACACGAAATTTCTGGAAATTAAAACTGCGCAAAGAAACACACGAATACGTACCAAAGTTTCTGGCAATGCTCAAAGTAGCCCGAAGTAGATATCCCAAACTTTATTATCAAGGATCACCGCGTGCATGGGCCAGGTCAGGATAATTTGATAAAGTATACAGAAAATAATGAGGGCATGAATCTAAAAATAGCAATTGATACATAACAGACTGTCGATTAAATAATAAAGCCCCATTATTTGTCATTTTGACCGTAAAAAGGAATCTTAATGATATTAATACTTAACATAAATAGATTTCTCGCTTCGCTCGATGTGACTAGTTTTTAAGACTTTATAAATGTATAAGAAGCGATATTTCTAATAAATATTTTATTGTGCGGAATTCGCCAAATAAATTATCAATAATCACAGTTTACATAAGGAGATGCTATGGCAGATGAAGAAGGGGGCGGCGGCGGCGGCGGTAAAAAAAAGATGATGATTATCATTGTCGCGGTTGTGCTGTTACTTGTTATCGGCATCGTTGTTTTTATACTGATGTCGGGAGGAGAAGAAGAAGAAGAATTACCAGAAGTAGAACAGCAGGTGACAAACGTCGCTGAACCTCTGGCAGCACCAATTTTTCTGCCGCTTGACAGCTTTGTGGTAAATCTCAAAGACGGACGTCGATTTTTAAAAACATCTATTCAACTGATGCTCAGTGAGCCAGGCGCGTCAGCTTATTTAACGATGCGGTTGATTGAGGTCAAAGACATTGTGTTGTCAGAACTGCAGGAATTATCGGTAGAAGATGTCAAACAATCCGATTCCAGAGAAGCCCTGAAACAAAGGCTTATCAGCGCTATCAGTCAGCTCTTCCCCAGCAAGCCTGAATGGGAAGACCCAGAACCGATCAAAAAAGTATTGTTTGAGGAATTTGTAATCCAGTGACCCCTGTCAATCATAAGCAGAATCAGGAAGCGGGAGAGTCAAAAGTAACTTGGGATTTAAAGTATGTTGGTCTGCCTGATGTACCTCAACCGTTTAGTAGACGAGGGACAAAGATGGAAGTAATATCACAGGATATCTTCAGTAAGCGAAACAGTACCCGGCTGGGCGTTAGTATTGTAAAATATACGGCCAGTTTGCTATTGATACTTTTAGCTTTTTTTTTCTTTGCTTCAACTCTGCACGCACAAGAAATAGAGGTTGAGGAAATTACAGTCATCCGGGACGGTCCCCCTCCACTGGCAGAACCAGAATATTTGGATCTTGGAACTTTCGTAGTGAATATGCCCGGAGACAAATATTTCCTTAAAAGTAGTATCCAATTGGCTTTTGAAAATGGAGCGGCCAAAGAGTGGATGCTGGCAAGAATGCCTATAGTTAAAGATCTGGTGATTACCCATCTTAACTCGATTACTGTTGAGCTATTTGACGATACTAAAAATCGAGCGGTGATCAAAAATGATTTGCAAAACCGCCTGAACTCCCTCTTTCCAAATAAAACAATCTGGGAAGATACGCTACCTGTACGGAAAGTACTTTTTCTTGAATTTTACAGACAGTAGTGTAATACAAGACCAGCAGGCAAGTAAGAAGAGCTCAAAGCTGATTATGCACAGATAATATAGGATTTTGGTTGTAGAGTTGACTTTAAACTTGTAATCTGAAAGATGAAATTTTAAACTTTGACCTGGAAACATTGATCGATGGCAGAAGAAGAAGAATCTTTCGAAAATCTGGATGACCTAGATTGGTCAGACGTTGAAAGTGAACTTAAAGCAAACAGGGACCAGATCCTCTCCGAAGTTAAGAGTGATGGTGCTGGAGAAAAACAGGAGGGTCAAGAGGTTGACGCTTCAGGAGGTACCGGTGGTGAAACGGGATCAGCGAAGCCGACTCCAGTTGCCGGAGATATCGATATCAACTTTCTGTTTGATGTACAGCTTTCAATCGTAGTGGAAGTAGGACGAGTACAGATGTTGATCAGTGATCTGTTAGAGTTGGACGAGGAATCAATAATCGAACTTGATAGCATGGTAGGCCAGCCTCTTGATATTCGCGCCAATGATTTACTGGTTGCACGTGGAGAAGTAATTGTAGTCAATGAAAAATTTGCAGTACGTATAACGGACATCATCAGTCCGGATAATCGCTTTGCAGCACTCTGAGGAAAAAAAGCATGAGTTTCGTGAGACCAGCCTGGCTCAAAGTAGGAATTTCGCTGGTATTATGGGCAGGTATGATTGTACCTGTTGTGGCATCCGAAGTACGTACGCTGAAAAACATTGAAGTCATATCCCTTGAAAATTCCTCACAGCTTCGTTTAGAGTTTGATGGAGAATTTAGCGGAAATCCTTTAATAAATTTTGAGTCCGGCTCAATGAGTCTGCGACTTGACTCAGCCCAGATAGATTCCGCCTTAGCTTTGCTGACAGTCCCAAAAGCAGATTCTTTTATTAAAGCAGTCCGTGCGGTTCAAGTTCCCAATACAAATATAGTTCATTTAGATATTCTGCCGAAATCCTCACGGGTGGTTTTAGGTCACCCGCAAATAAATCCTGCAGGCAACAGTTTGCTGGTGATTCTACCGGCTAAAATATCTACGAATCCTGCTCTTTCAAACACTGAAGTACTGAAGGATGAAATTGGTCAACGAGTCAAAGCAGATTCTTCTTTTCCTTCAACATTTTCCAAAGTAGCAACAGTAAATTCAAGTTCTGATCAATCTGGAGAACTTTTCCCAATGCCTGCACAGGATTGGGTTGAGACTATACTGACACTGGTCTTTGCTTTACTGTTCGTGCTGTTGCTTATTTATTTAATTGCATATATTTATAATCGTTTTTTCAGCGGAAGATTTTCTGCAATGCAGGGGAATATCCGGATTCGTCAGGTCTCGAGCTACCATGTAGGACCAAAACAGAAGATAATAGTTTTTAACATGAACGACCGGTTATTCGCGTGCGGTGTAACAGCTACTTCCATAAATTTGATTGCAGAATTACATGATGAAACTGATCAGGAATTTCTCTATTCTGCCAAGACTGATGAGAAAACAAATGAAATAAACATGGATCATATGCAGGCTGATTTTTTAAAAACTCTAGAGCAAGAAGATAAAAATATTAATTCTGAGGAAACTCTGAATGAGTCAAAGAAAGAAGATTTATCTGTATCTATGGAGTTGGAAGGGCAGGAAAAAGGTGTTTTTCTAAAACCCAATGCTAGCGATAATATTAGCCTCGCTGAGTCAAATAATAAAAATGGTGGTTCTAAAGTTAAAAGCAAAATGCGTTTTTCAAAATCAGCAGACAAAACTGGAAAAATATTGCATGGTAATAAAATGATGCAGGAATTTGCAAATAGACTATCCGAACGTCTAAAATTCTTAAAGCCCATCAAATAATCACATGCCTCGTTCAGCATTAAAAATAAAAGAGGAAGACAGTACAGAGTTTAGCAATAATTGTTTCTCTGGCGGTTGGCAATCGGTTTGCAGTTGTGAAAGCATGAGCTTCATTCTGCGCAGTTTTTTCCTGTTGGCAATTTGTAGTGTTGGGATGCCTCTGTATGCACAATCTCCGCTTCCGGGAATCAATATTTCTGTTGATTCAGCAACTTCACCACAACAGGTAGCTACCACTTTACAGATTGTATTTTTACTGACAGTCCTGACAATGGCTCCGGCCATTTTGATTATGACAACATCATTCACACGCTTTGTGATTGTATTGTCATTTTTGCGTCAGGCTATCGGCACACCACAGGCACCGTCTAACCAAATCGTGATTGGACTGGCCTTGTTTCTATCTTTGTTTGTGATGATGCCTGTCTGGGAGGAAGTCAATTCAGCAGCGCTTGAGCCTTATTTGGAAGAGACGATATCACAGCAGGAATTTATGGATCGTGCTGCTCTACCAATCAAACGATTCATGGGAAAATTTACCCGTGAAAAAGATCTGGCTTTGTTTGTTCGTATTGCTAAAATAGAACGTCCGAAAAACATCGATGACATTCCGATCTGGGTGATGATTCCTGCTTTTGTAATTAGTGAACTTAAAGTCGCATTTCAAATCGGATTTCTATTATATGTCCCGTTTCTGGTGATTGACATGGTTGTAGCGTCAATCCTGATGGCAATGGGTATGATGATGATGCCACCGGTGATGATTTCATTACCTTTTAAACTGATGCTCTTTGTACTTGTTGACGGCTGGCACTTGATTCTTGGTTCAATGGTCAAAAGTTTTGTAGATTTCTAACTCTCTTTAATCATTTTAATTACAAGAAATTTATGACAGAAGCGATTGTAGTCTCAATCATGATTGAAGCCATGCGGATGGCTACCCTGCTTGCGGCACCTATGCTGATTGGCGCACTTGTTGTGGGTTTACTGGTTTCAATTTTCCAAGCGGTTACTCAGATCCAGGAGCAGACATTGGCTATCATTCCTAAAATGGGTGCAATGATGGCTGTTTTAGCATTCCTTTTCCCCTGGTTCCTCTCACAGGCAACGACCTACATGTCCGGCATTTTCACTAACATCCCTCGCTATATTGGCGGATAAAAGCCAATAGATAAACCTGCTCTTAGTTCATTGAGAAAGATCCAATAATTTCGTCTCCAGTAATTTCTGGCTAGACCATCCTCTTCCGATATTGGATAATGGTGATCAGACTTTGGAACAATTCCAAAACCGCAGGAATAAAATTAATACTATTCCTAAACTGCAATAATTAAATAAAAATAATTAAAAAAAACTATGAGTAAATCTCCTGATCCTGAATTAGAAACCGATGATGATCCTCAAGAGGAAGTAATAGAAATAGATGGAGACAGTTTAGAGACAATCACTGAAGAAAAAGCACTCGTCATTAGTGAAGATGTTTTTCCGGATTCACTGCTAATTGTGCCACTCTATGATCGTCCGCTTTTCCCAAAAATGCTGCTGCCGGTTATCATTTCTGATGAAAAACTGGAAAAAGTATTAGAGGATGAATTAAAAGGACCTTTGAAATATGTAGGTCTGGTTTACAGTTATGAAGCTGATGGGCAGAATGACGAGACTGAAGCAGAAAATATTCCGGACAACCTGGCAAATATAGGAGCAGTTGGCAGGATAGTACAGGCATCAAAGCATGGTAATGATCCGATGCATATAATAGTGCAGGTCATGGAACGCTTTGAAATTCTAGAAATAATTGCTGAAGATCCTGTCTACAGAGCAAAAGTAAAATATCTTCAGGATACAGAAGACCAAAAATCTGAATATGAATTAAAAGCCTTTTCCGTTTCAATTATCAATTTCATCAAAGAACTGGTTCAGTTAAATCCATTGTTTAAGGAAGAGTTAGGTATGTTGATGGGACGTATTAACCTCAAAGATCCAGCAACACTTGCTGACTTTGCGGCATCCATGACAACTGCATCCGGAAAAGAATTGCAGGAAATATTGGAAACAATGAGCATCAAGGAACGCATTGAAAAAGCCTTAAATTTGCTGAGACATGAACTAGAAGTTGCAAAACTTCAGGTAAAAATTTCTCAGCGTGTAGAAGATCGTATGTCTCAACAACAGCGTGAATTTTTCCTGCGTGAACAGCTAAAAGAAATTAAAAAAGAGTTAGGCATCACAAAAGAAGGTTCAGAAAGTGAGACCGAAAAATTTGAAGCACGCATAAAGAAACTAAAACTTAGTGAAGAAGCAAAAGAGCGTATTGAAGAAGAATTGGATAAAATGCGTTTAATCGAACCTTCATCTCCTGAATATCATGTTACCCGAACTTATCTGGACTGGCTGACAATTTTACCGTGGGGTATTTACAGTAAAGATGTATTCAACATCCAGCGTGCAGCAAGAATTCTAAATCGTGACCACTATGGTTTAAAGGATGTTAAAGACCGTATACTCGAACTGATCTCTGTGGGGATCATAAACGGAGACCTTGCTGGTTCAATAGTTTTGCTGGTTGGTCCTCCTGGAACAGGAAAAACATCTGTGGGTCAGTCTATTGCCAGAGCAATTGGACGTAAATTTTACCGCTTTTCTCTAGGCGGCATGCGTGATGAAGCTGAAATAAAAGGGCATCGCCGGACATACATCGGTGCGCTTCCCGGAAAATTTATTAATGCAGTCAAAACCTCTAAAACGGCTAATCCAGTAATCATGCTGGATGAAGTAGATAAAATCGGTGCAAGTTTTCAG
>JACNKY010000199.1 GCA_014381795.1 Pseudomonadota bacterium
ACTGATGCCTGCATTCCATACGAAATCGGCATTGCTCATTTTAAAGAAATTTCACGTGCCCACATCATGGGTGAAAATGAAGGCATTCTAAAACTGCTCTTTGATCCGGAAACACTCAAAATTTTAGGTGTTCACATCATTGGACCACGTGCCTCTGAATTGATTCACTTAGGACATTCAGTGATGTTTTTTGATGGAACCATCAAATATTTCATGAACACAGTTTTTAACTCCCCCACACTCGACGAAGCTTACCGTGTCGCTGCTTTTAACGGCATGAACCGTCTCGATCACGAATCACTCTAATTCACCTCAGGGCACAAAGCACTAAGGCAATAAGGCAATAAGGCAATAAGGCACTAAAGCAAAGAAAGCAAAGAAAGGCACTGAGGAATTAAGGTGCTAAATCCTTGTTTTTTTTGTCATTCATACGAAGCTTGTCCTCGGCAAGATCGGGGAACGGGAATCCAAAGGAAATCACCCAAAAACATCATAATGCGACTTTGTCATTCCCGCGAAAGCGGGAAACCAGTGAAACTGCTTCAAATCTTATCCTCGGCTTGATCTTAAAAATGGATCCCGGATCAAGTCCGGGATGACAAAAGAAATTCTTTAGCAGACAAATATTCGTCTTAAGAAGTTAAAACAATTTCTTCAAGCAGTAAATGTTTTACGGTAAGCAAATAAACCCGCGGAACCGCCGGTGTGGAGGAAGACGATGTTTTCATCTTTTCGGAATTCACCTTTGCGGATAAGGTCAATCAAACCGGCCATTCCTTTTCCGGAATAAACAGGATCCAGCAGGATTCCTTCTTCACGGGCCAGTAATTCTATGGCCTCTATCATTCCATCAGTGGGCAGTCCATAACCCGGCCCTACATAATCTCCATTCGCGACGACAGTTTCACGTTTAACACTGCCGGGAATTCCGATAAATTCGGTGGTTCTTTCGGCCAGTGCAAACACTTTTTCCTCCTGAGTTTCTTTATCTGCGTTCACACAAATTCCCAAAACCGGAATTCCGCTACGTGTTCCTTCCAGACCAACTACAAGTCCGGACTGTGTTCCAGCGCTTCCGGTTGCAGTTACTAGATGATCAATTTTCAAACTGCGGTCATTGAGTTGTCCCACCAGTTCCATAGCACAATTCACATAACCCAACGCACCTGTCGGACTGGAGCCTCCTCCCGGAATAATGTAGGGATTACCACCGTTTTTGCGAATATCATCGGCTACATCCTGCATTGCCGCATCCATGTCAGTACCGGCGGGAACAGAGTGAATATTCGCACCAAACAGTTTGTCCAGTAGAACATTACCATTTTCGAGATAATCCGGATCATCGCTGCCTGTCCGGTGCTCCAACAAAATCTCACAGCGTAATCCTAACTTGGACGAAATCGCGGCTGTCTGGCGCACATGATTCGATTGTGTCGCGCCTTGAGTGATAATTGTGTCAGCTTTTTTTTGCTGTGCCTCACCCATCAGGAATTCAAGTTTACGGGTTTTGTTGCCTCCAGTGGCAAGTCCAGTACAGTCGTCACGTTTGATAAAAATCTTTGGACCGCCAAGCAGTTTAGTCAAATTTTCGAGAGGTTCCAGCGGAGTCGGCAGGTGAGCAAAATGAAGTCGTGGGAAGCGTGAAATGTGCATAATGTTTTTAAGATAAAAGTTAAGTATTCTGCAGCAGACTAAGAGCCTGTGCGTGTAATTTCTGGGAAGCGGCAGCAAGCAGACAACCATCCCAATCGTCATCAAAGGAGTTGTTACCCTGCCAGTCGGTGATAACTCCGCCTGCATTTTCAATCACAGGAACAAGTGCCATCACATCATAAATTTTTAAATCTGCTTCAACCACCAAATCTATATGTCCGGAAGAAAGCAGACCATAGCTGTAACAATCTCCGCCGAATCTCAACATTTTTACCTGAGCGGCAACCCGGTCAAAGTGGGGTTTTTGCGAAGTATTAAACATTCCTGGATCCGCACTGTAAAGGATGGACTTTTCAATTTTTTCTTGTCCGGAAACTTTGCAAAGCTGAGGTTTCCCTCCTTGCTGATCTGGATAATATAAACTTTCCTGATTAGGTATTCCTACCCAGCGTTCACCTAACATCGGAATATCTATAATTCCTAATTGCGGAACTTCATCTTCCAGCAAGGAAATCAATGTGCCAAAAATCGGCATCCCGGCCACAAAACTCCTTGTTCCGTCAATTGGATCGAGCACCCATTTCCATCTGCTGCCGGTTGGTACATAGCCGTGTTCTTCTCCAAGAATATCATGATCCGGATATTTTGCTGAGATCATGTCACGCATAACCGTTTCGGTCTGACGATCCGCGATAGTAACCGGACTTTCATCCTCTTTGTCCTCAATCGTCATTTTTGAACGAAAATATTTTCGGATCACTTTACCGGACTCGTCAGCCAATTCATTGGCAAATTGTACAAACTCTGACATCAGTTTTAGCTTTGATAAATTATAAAATGATCTTAGTGGGAATCTCTAAAAACTCACTTTTCAAGTAATTAAAAAAAAACTAAACATTTTCGCAATCCGCATGATGAGCGGAGTCGAAACCTAAATCAAGACTGAAAATCCCTTCCCTTCGACTCCGCTCAGGGAACGATATTAGAGATGCCCTAGTTTTAATGTTACTTAACTGCAACAGTATCTTTTTCCAGTTCATCAACCATCGATTTAAGGAAGAAGAAAAAAGTTTGCAGAATGGAATAGACCGGAACCGCCAGCAATGCGCCTGCAATTCCAGCAATATGTTCTCCTGTTACTAGGACAAACACAATTATAGCAGGATGGATTTGTGCTGCCGTTCCCATAATTTTTGGATTGAGAAAATTTCC
>JACNKY010000024.1 GCA_014381795.1 Pseudomonadota bacterium
TAAATCAACACCGGCTTTTTGGTAAGCTTTCAAGATTTTTCTTTGAGTTAAAAAAATTACAGTTTAAGTTGAATTAACATGTCTGTGTGGGATAATTTCCATTAAAACAAGCCAGGCAATGCCCTCGATTTGAGGCGACATCTTTACGTCCTGTGGCACCAATCATACCTTCAGCAGAAATAAAATGTAATGAATCCGCACCTATTTTCTGGCAAATTTCTTCCGGTGTCTGGCTCGCGGAAATTAACTCCATCCGTCTTGCGGTGTCAATCCCGTAAAGACATGGATGAGTGATTGGTGGAGAAGTGACGCGCATATGAACTTCAGTTGCACCTGCATCTTTGAGAATTTCTACAATTCTACCACTGGTAGTTCCACGTACAATTGAATCATCAACCAAAATTACACGTTTACCTTCAACCGCTTTTCGGACGACGCTTAGTTTCATCCGGACTCCTTTACGTCGTAACTCTTGGTCAGGCTGAATGAAAGTACGTCCCACATAGCGGTTTTTCATCATGCCCATTTCGTAAGGCAAACCGCTTTCCTCAGCAAAACCAATCGCTGCGGCCAGTCCTGAATCTGGAACGCCAATCACCACATCTGCTTCCGTTGGAACTTCCCTGCAAATTTGCCGCCCCATTTCCTTTCGTGCATTGTGCACGCTGATACCGTCAATTTCACTGTCCGGACGCGCGAAATAAATATATTCAAAAGAACAAATCGAACGTGGACTAGGCTCCATAAAAGTTTGTGAATGCAATCCTTCTGCATCAATCACCAGCATTTCGCCAGGTTCAATTTCCCTCACAAACTCTGCTCCACAAACATCAAGTGCGCATGTTTCTGAAGCAACGACCCAGCCATCATCCAGTTTTCCCAAAGAAAGCGGATGAAAAGCGCGGGGATCCTGAGCAGCGACTAGCTGATTTTCAGTCATAAAAAGCAAGGCATATGCACCTTCGACCATCCTTAATGCATCCTGAATCGCCTGTTCAATCGGCGGACCTGAACGAGCAATAAAATGCGGCACAATTTCCGTATCGCTGTTTGTCTGGAAAATAGAACCCTGCCTTTCCAATTGTGTGCGTAAACGTTTAGCATTTACTAAATTCCCGTTGTGTGCCACCGCGACTCTTCCACCTGTATAGCGAAAAACAAGCGGTTGTGCATTCAGAAGTCCGCTGTCTCCGGCAGTGGTATAACGTACATGCCCGATTCCGATGTGACCTGGAAGCTGAGAATACTGCTCTTCCCCAAAAGCTTCTGTCACCAGTCCTGTTCCACGATGAGTATGAAAATGTTTTCCGTCTGAAACACAAATTCCCGCGCTTTCCTGCCCGCGATGCTGCAGTGAATGCAGACCGAAATAAGTCAGTTCTGCTGCTTGAGGATTATTAAATACTCCAAAAATTCCGCACATATCTGTGTTGCTTATGATGTTATTGTTGTGTGTTGAGCTGCAAAATATCTCATCTTCCGCCTGAGACTTCGAGCAGTGAACCGGTTGTATATGAGGACTCACTTGAAAGCAACCACATAATTGCTTTCGCGACTTCCTCTGCGCTTCCGCCTCTTTTCATTGGAACACTGGCTTTAACACGTTCCACACGTCCGGGTTCTCCACCGCTGGCGTGAATATCAGTGTCGATCACACCGGGACGTACCGCATTGACACGGATTCCTTCCTCAGCCACTTCCTGCGCAAGGCCTCTGGTAAAAGTATCAATCGCACCTTTTGATGCAGCATAATCCACATATTCTCCGGCGCTCCCAAGTCTTGCTGCAGCAGATGACACATTGACAATCGCTCCACCTTTTCCGCCGTTTTTTGTGGACATCCGTTTGACTGCTTCCTTCGCGCACAAAAAACTGCCGGTAATATTTGTCAAGAAAACACGGTTAAGACGCGCCGCATCCATATTCTCAATTCGCATTTGCGTTTCCAGAATACCTGCATTGTTGACAAGAGCACTAATTTTTCCGAGCTTGTCATCAACCGCGCGAAACAGTTTCACCACTTCTTCTTCCTGTGAAATGTCTGCACCAAGCGCAAGCGCATGTCCACCGTCAGCTTTAATTTCCTCGACGATCTGCATTGCCGCAACTTTGTTTTTTAAATAATTCACACAAACAGCGTAACCGCTTCTGCCTGCAATCCGTGCTGTTGCAGCACCAATTCCACGGCTTGCACCGGTTATGATCAATACCTCATCCATTTTTAAAAGCTTTAAATATGATGAAACTTAAAAAGTTTAAAGGCTATACTTTTTTGTCATTCCCGCGAAAGTGGGAATGACAACTCTTTATGAAGCCAGCAAATATCCAGTTCAAATAAAATTGTAACTATTCGGCGTCTATATCTCGTTCCGTGGCTCTGCCGCGGAATGCCGTGGGTGAGGCTCCGCCTCACAAGCAAATGCATGTTTGCCCCGTTCCTCTGTACCTATCGATCCGGAGTAAGCTGTGTTTCGGGTGGCGGAGCCACACAATTAGGAGAACAGTTAATTACAAAATAAATTCAAATTTTACTTAACGTTGCATTACACGTCCAATTGCGTTTTGCCACAAATCACGCAAGCTCCGTAATTCTGCCTGAATCAACGGCGCGCCATTCAAAGCAATCTCAAAGTTTTTCGCAACACTGGAAGCTACGGTGGCAGAATTTTCAGCTGAAAGCACCTGACCGATCCGTAAACACGGAACTCCTTTTTCCTGCATTGATGCTTCTAGCTGCTCTACTTTTGCCGGAGAAACACTCAGCAAAATCCGGGATTGCGATTCACTGAATAAGGCAATGTCCGGACGCAAATCACTTTTCACATCAACTAAAATTCCTAATTTTTCTGTACAGGCAGTCAGC
>JACNKY010000262.1 GCA_014381795.1 Pseudomonadota bacterium
CAGGGATTTAGAGGAAAATCTCAATCTGGAACACGCACTTGAATTATCACAGCGCTTATTTTTTATTATTCGCTTTGAAGGTGAAAATATTTCATGGCAAACCGCACCAGGAATTCCGCCTTTAGAAAAAGTACACTTTCGGGAATGGACTGATAAATCAGCTGATCCTTTCCTTCTTATTAACAAATCGAATCCGGACAGCTTTGTAAATGTGCGGTTTGGTCGTTATCAGAAACAAGGTGTGGTGACTGTAGACACTATACATGGTCGTTTCATCTTTGCAGAAAAGCATGATGATTGGCGAGAAATTAGTTTCTTTCTTCCTTGGATTATTGCTGTTTTGGGATTGATAGGACTGATTTTAACCGGAACTTGGTTGGCATTGCGCTGGATTATGAAGCCGGTCAGTTGGCTTTCTGATGGAGTTTCTGCGTTGGGAGAAGGTGACTTAGAATTTCGCTTACCTGAAAAACGTGGTGACGAACTTGGAAATCTAGCGCGGGCTTTCAACCGTATGTCAGAAAGTCTCAGGGAGATGCTAAATGCACGCGAACAGCTCTTACTTGATGTGAGTCACGAACTACGTTCACCTTTGACTCGGATGAAAGTAGGGCTTGAATTCATTACGGCAAATTCTTACCAAGAGAGTTTGCAGAGCGATGTACAGGAAATGGAGCAGATGGTGACGGAGATTTTAGAAACAGCTCGCCTGAAAAGTGAATATGGTAAAATTGACCTGCAGCCCACAGATTTAGTACTGTTAATTGAGAAAGCATGTTTGATGTTTGAAGGAAAAGCGCCTGGGATACGCTTTGAAAATTATGCAGAGAAATGTGCTGCGCTAGTTGATGTTGAGCAAATCCAAACGGTTTTAAAAAATATACTAGCGAACGCACTAAAATATTCTGCACCTGAAAGCGATCCGATTAAGGTACGCTTAAGCAGGGATGACTCCGGAATTCAGCTTGAAATTCAAGATTATGGACAAGGAATTCCGGATGAAGAAATGGATTTGATTTTTGAACCTTTCTATCGGGTTGATAAGTCACGCAATAAAAAAACTGGTGGTTACGGACTTGGCCTGAGTCTATGTAAAACCATTATCGAAGCACACGGTGGTACAATTTCTGTAAAAAGCAGCATGGGGCAAGGTGCTATATTTTTACTTCTTTTACCAAATTCTTCTTCAACTATTTAACTTAAATAATTATGTGGAAAAAAATATTTAATCTTAAATTTTGGCTGCCTGTTTTGGTTCTATTATTAGGGGTGGGGATCACTATGGCTCTCCTAAAAAACAAACCAACAGCACGGAAAAAGTCCAACTTCCAGAGAGGAACGTTAGTGACTGTTATAGAGGCAAAATTGTCTAATCCACAAATAGAGGTTCGTACGCACGGCCGTGTTCAGGCTGCTCAAAAGGTTGTCTTGAGTGCGCGTATCGGCGGAGAAGTGATTTGGATTAGTCCTAATTTAAGTGAAGGTAGTTTTTTTAAAAAAAACGAATTACTTTTAAGCATTGGAATCCGGCAGTCACAATCAAGCTTGAAAGCACCGTTTGATGGAGTGGTACAATTAAAAAATGTAGATTTGGGACAATACGTTAATCCTGGAACACAGTTAGCAACCCTAATTGGGAGTGATCATGCTGAAGTTGTGATCGACTTGCCAATGTCACGTCTGGAGTGGCTACCTAAACAATTACCGAATGAGCTTCCGGCTAATTCTAAGGAAAAGGTTGCTAAACAGTCAACTATTACAAATCAATATCAATTACCTGCTGAAATCTCATTGGCAGGAATTAGCTCCGCATCTGCTTGGCCTGCGGTGGTCAAACGTCAATTACTTGAACTTACTCCGCGTGGAATGATGGTACAGTTGATTGCAGAAGTAAAGGATCCTTTTCAGCTTAAAATTTCTCTAGAACAAAACAACAAAGAAATTTCAGTAAATGGAGCCGTCATAAAAAAAATTGAAACATTTAAAAAGGACATTCCTGAAAAAGAAGAATTTTTTAAAATCCCTCTATTTATTGGTTCATTTGTAGATGTTAAAATTCCTGGGAGACAACTAACAGATGTAGTTCAAATCCCTGCTAAAGCCCTTCGTGATCGTGATACAGTTTGGGTTGTTGTGAATAAACAATTACAAATTCGTAATGTTAAAATTGCTCATATAGATTTAGATAATGTATACATCTCTGGAGGAGTAACAATTGGAGAAAAGATTGTTATATCTCCTATAAAAGGTGCTTCTAAAGGCCTTAAAGTTAGGATTGATGGTGATAACGAGATAGGTCCTGAAAGAAACAAAGAGGAAACAAAAAAGAGTAATCGTTCTAAGGATAAATGGAAATAAGGCTAAAATTAATTATAAAAGAAGAACTAGTAATCTAATAGGAGGTTAAAATGATTCGATGGATGGCAGAACATAAAGTGGCGGCAAACTTACTGATGAGTATCATCTTGTTTTCTGGATTGCTGGGAATTATGAATATTAAGCAAGAAGTGTTTCCAGAAATGGAGCTAGATTTTATCGTTGTGGCTGTTACATATTCAGGCGCAACTCCTGAAGAAATTGAAAAGTCTATACTGCTTCCGATTGAAGATGCTGTAGGTGGAATTAATGGTATTAAAAAAATAACTGGAAATGCAAAAGAAGGTCAGGGTAGTTTTAGAATTGAAATTCTAAATAAAGCTGACAAAAACGAAGTCTTTGAAGATGTTAAAACAGCTTTAGAGGGATTAACATCTCTTCCTGAAGGAGCAGAAGAAATTCAAGTGCAGTTACCAAAAATCCGTAGAGAAGTTTTAAATATAACTATTTATGGTGATGCTCCAGCTAGATCTTTGATTGAG
>JACNKY010000023.1 GCA_014381795.1 Pseudomonadota bacterium
CAGTGGTTGTAGTGTTGTCAGTGGTTGTAGTGTTGTCAGTGGTTGTAGTGTTGTCAGTGGTTGTAGTGTTGTCAGTGGTTGTAGTGTTGTCAGTGGTTGTAGTGTTGTCAGTGGTTGTAGTGTTGTCAGTGGTTGTAGTGTTGTCAGTGGTTGTAGTGTTGTCAGTGGTTGTAGTGTTGTCAGTGGTTGTAGTGTTGTCTACGTCAGTTGTATCTGTGCCACCTACAGTTGCATCAGCTCCTAATTTTATATAATCACTTTCAGAGCCGAATTCACTTCTGTCAGAGCAACTGTTCAGCAGCAATAATAGTAGGATAAAAACTAGTGGTAAAATAGATATTATTTTCCGAATTGAGTACATTTATCACCTCCAGCTGTTTTAGGCCGGATATTTTACAGTAAATTAGCAAGCTAGTTATAAGTCTATATTGTATTAAATGCAGTATTCAAGCCAGTTTGAAGCTGTATCATTCACATTCTGAAGACCCCATACACAGTTTTTTCAAGAGGAGCGTTAAATGCGGCAGAGAGTGCTAAACCCAGCACCATTCTTGTGTCGGCAGGATCTATGATCCCGTCGTCCCAAAGTCTTGCAGTAGCATAATAAGGATTTCCCTGATGTTCATATTGTTCACGTATGGGCCGCTTAAAATCCTCTTCCTCCTGCGTGCTCCATTTTTTCCCGGAAGCTTCAATGTTTTCGCGTTTGACAGTTGCCAGTACCGATGCCGCCTGTTCTCCACCCATCACAGAAATACGTGCATTAGGCCACGTCCAGAGCATCCGTGGGTTAAAGGCGCGTCCGCACATACCGTAATTACCAGCACCATGCGAACCTCCGATGATCACGGTAAACTTTGGAACTTTCGCACAGGAAACAGCAGTTACCATTTTTGCACCGTCTTTGGCAATTCCTCCGTGTTCATATTCCTGACCCACCATGAAACCAGTTATATTCTGCAAAAAAATAAGTGGAATACTGCGTTGATTACACAACTCCACAAAATGCGCACCCTTAAGTGCGGACTCAGAAAACAGAATTCCGTTGTTGGCCACAATTCCGACTGGATAACCGTGAATGTGCGCAAATGCAGTAACCAGTGTTGTTCCGTAAAGTGCTTTGAATTCATGAAATTCAGAAGCGTCAACCAGCCTTGCAATCACTTCACGCACATCAAAAAATTGCCGGTTATCTACCGGGAGGATTCCATGCAACTCCTGCGGTGGATAGAGTGGTTCCACGACAGGTTTTGTTTGTACAGGAAGTTCTTTTTTGCGATTCAGTCCAGCGACTATTTCTCTGGTGATGCTTAAAGCGTGAGCATCATTTTCCGCAAGATGATCAGTTACTCCGGAAATTTTGCTGTGAATTTCACCTCCGCCAAGTTCTTCAGCAGTTACAGATTGTCCGGTTGCGGCTTTAACCAGCGGAGGTCCGCCTAAGAAAATTGTTCCTTGTTCTTTGACGATCACATTTTCATCACTCATTGCTGGAACATAAGCACCTCCGGCAGTACAGGATCCCATCACCACCGCAATTTGTGAAATGCTTTTTGCGGATAAATTTGCCTGATTGAAGAAAATACGTCCGAAATGTTCCTTGTCCGGAAAGACCTCATCCTGCCTTGGAAGAAAAGCTCCGCCGGAATCAACCAGGTAAATACAGGGCAGGTGATTTTCAAGTGCAATTTCCTGTGCCCGTAAATGCTTTTTAACGGTCATTGGATAATATGTCCCGCCTTTGACTGTCGCGTCATTTGCAACGACCATCACCTCTATTCCTGAAACACGGCCGATGCCGCTGATAATTCCTGCAGCAGGTACATCATCATCGTACAAATCCTCTGCAGCCAGAGCAGATAATTCTAAAAAAGGACTGCCTGCGTCAAGCAACAAACGTACCCGGTCACGGGCTAGAAATTTTCCGCGTTCAATGTGTTTTTTACGTGCTTTTTCACTACCGCCCAGCGCAGATTTTTGAAGTTTCTGTCTGAGATTGTCTACTAATTTACCCATCTGTTCCGTGTTTTTCAGGAATTCTTCTGAATGGTTATCTATTTTAGTTGTGAAAGCAGGCATTTAAAAGATTCAGGATTGAGGATTTGGAATTTTTTCAACTAGCATGAAAAGATTAAAATTGACTGTCTTTGAGGTTAGCAGTACTTGGATTATATTTCAAACAAATCGGGGGTTCTGAAGACTAAACGGATTTTAAATACCAGTCATATTCATGTGCTACTATCCTGCTCAAAAAACGGGATTGTTCACCGGATTTCAAATTAGAAAATAAGCGACAAAAATCCCTGCCTAAATATTCCGGCAAAATTTCTGCCTGTTCAAAACTGTTCCTGGCTTGTTCCCATGTCCGCGGGAGTTCTGTCTCAGAGATTAAATATGCATTGCCTTTGACAGGAGGTGGCGGTTCTTTTTTGACGCTCAATCCATGGTGGATTCCTGCAAGCAAAGCAGCCACAAGTAAATACGGATTCGTATCCGCTCCAGCTAAACGGTGTTCTATCCGCATATCTGGACCGTCGTTTGCTGGAATCCGTAAAGAGACAGTCCGGTTGTTGTAACCCCATGAAGAATTGATTGGTGCATAGGAAGAATTCTCGAAACGATGATATGAATTTGCGTGGGGCGCGCAAATCAACATGCTTTCAGCCAAAGTTGAACGAAGACCCTGCACTGCGTAACGTAATTCCGGGCTTCCGGAAGCATCTTTTCCTTGAAATAAATTCTGCCCTTTTTTATCCAGCAAACTCACATGAACGTGCATTCCGCTTCCCGCTTCTGCCGGATAAGGTTTTGCCATGAAAGTTGCTTCCATCTTATGTTTTCGGGCGATACTGCG
>JACNKY010000022.1 GCA_014381795.1 Pseudomonadota bacterium
CATTCCGCTTTTATTTGTGATCAGCATTTGATCCGCATTTCCGTGATCCGCGGTGATAACCAGCAGTCCGTTAACCGCGTCAATCGCTCGTACAATATTATCCAAAGCCGAGTCTGCAGTTTCAACTGCCTGAATTGCAGCCTGTAAATCACCGGTGTGACCAACCATATCCGCATTTGCGAAATTTATCAAACCGTATTGATATTCTCCGGAACGGATAAATTCTACTGCTTTTTTACTTATTTCAGCGGCTTTCATGCTCGGTTTTTCTGCAAAGGACGGAATTTTATCTGAGGCAATCAAATAATAATTTTCCATCGATATGTCCAGCGGTTCACGATAACCGCCATTGTAGAAAAAAGTGACATGTGCGAATTTTTGTGTTTCTGTTAAACGGAATTGTTTGAGCCCGAGTTCCAAAATACGTTTGCCGAACGGATCGTCAACTTCCGGAGTTCCTGCCAGAAAATCCGGAGGGATCTTATTGTCCTGATCGTACTGTGTCATCCCCGCAAACATTACTTTGGGACGCGCCTTTCGTTCAAAATGCGGAAAATCATCTGCCAGAATTGCCTCTGTAAATTCGCTAGCGCGATCCGAACGGAAATTTGTAAAAATGAGTGCATGTTGATCTTCTATTTTAGTGACCGCCTCTCCGTTACGCACAATCACAAATCCAGGAATATCCTGATCAATGATCTCAGGATCAAGTTTTCGGAAATGTTCAATCGCATTCCGGATTGACGGAAAGCGGTTTTCTGAATCTCCCTTCACATGGACTTTCCAACCTGCTTCCACTTTTTTCCAGTTGTTGTCACGATCCATTGTAACAACTTCACGACCGCCGCCGCTTGCAAAAGCATAATCGATATCAGTACGTTGACTCTTTAATTCACTAAACAACTGCTCAAACGGTTCAGTATAATCCAGCGCAGACTGTACCCCAACGTCCCGTCCGTCCAGCAACGCATGTAAATAACATCGCCTGATTCCGGCCTGAAATGCATGCCGAATTAATGCTTCGCTGTGATCAACGTGGCTGTGAATATTGCCGTTAGAAAGCAGACCCAGCAAATGCAGCGGAGTATCATGTAATACACAGTTCTCGATGATCCGCTTCAAGACAGGATTTTCAAAAAATTCTCCGGATTGAATCAGCTTCTGGATCAGCGTTGGCCCCTGCTCCTTGATCATTCCCGCACCCATTGTCATGTGTCCAACTTCTGAACCACCCAAATCTTTTTCACTGGGCAGCCCGACATGAAGACCGTGAGTCCACAACTGTGTGTAAGGACAACCTTTTGTCAAACGGCTCATCACCGGCAGATTCGCCTGATAAATGGCATTTGTTTCATCAGCTTCACCAACACCCCAACCGTCCAAAACCACGTGAATCAACGGGCCTCGTCCGGAAAAATGTTGTGGGAGGTTTTTAAGCTTAAGCATTATATTTTGGTGAGTTTTTTATTCAACCAGAAGGACACATTCTTCCGGTAATCTTTCATAGAGAAAATTGAAGGCTTTTTCCAAATAAGCAGAGTCTCGACATTCAAGAGTCAATTTTACGTCATAGTCCTCCCCTGTTACTTTCGGATAGGAACCAAGCATCAGCTGCGGAAATGCTTCCTGAGTTGCGTCCAGTGACTCCGCGATTACGCCTTCATCTGCTTTGAGATAGATTTGTTTCAGCACAATCGGAGTTGTCCGGAAGCGTTCCTTGATCCCTGAAAAACGGATTTTCAGATATTCCGGAATTCCTGGAAACACAAATATAATATGAAACTGCAACTGTGGTCCACGGCCTTCGGCATATTCAATCAGTTCCGAACCTTCCGGAATCATGGCCATTCTGCGGTGTGCAGCAGTCATTTTATCACCGTGATAATTATGGATAGCCTGCATGATCCGGGGTGATTCAAAAAGTTCTGTACCGAAACCTTTGGCAATTGAAGCAACGGTAATATCATCATGAGTTGGACCGATTCCGCCACTGGTGAAAACCCAACTGAAACGCCCAGAAAAATCAACTGTGGTTTGGCCGATGATTTCCGGAATGTCCGGAATAGTGATTATTTGCTGTACTTCTACTCCAAGCGCCCTCAGTTCCTGACATAGATATGGCGAATTGATATCAGTAACTTTTCCTGATAAAATTTCATTTCCAATAATGATAATACCTGCGGTTTTCAATTGCTTCCTCCTCAACTTTTCAAAAATGACCTCAGTCCTCGTGTTCAGATGTGCTGAGAAACAGTAATGTCCAAGGTCTTATTTTTTCAGTTATTGAATGCGTTTGATGATGTGATAACCAAACTGCGTTTCTACCACACCGCTTACTGCGCCTGCTTCCAGGCTGAAAACCACCTGGTCAAATTCAGGAACCATTTGCCCACGTGTGAAACGTCCTAAATCTCCACCTTTTGGTCCTGAAGGTCCGTCAGAATATTGACGTGCCAATTCCGCGAAATCAATTCCATCGTTAAGATCTTTCAGTATTTTCTCTGCTAATTTTTTTGCTTCTTTCCGGTCACGCTTTTTAGTTGCACGCAAAGCACCTTCGTAGGTTATCAGGATGTGACTTGCAGTTACAGCTTCAAAAGGTACACGACGGAAAATTAAATAGCCGAATGCTGAATCGACAGGATCACTGATTTGTCCTACTTTTAAGCTAAAAGCAGGTTTGAGAAAAGGAGGCAAATTAGGTTCTTTTGAAGATAATAACGGTAACTTGGTCTGTTGAGCCAGATCCGAGAAACGGTCGATCAGCTCGGAAAAAACAACACCTTACCGTCTGGCCAAGTCAGTCAAATTTTCTGCGACTTTTTCAGCTGCGGATTTATCGTAGTAAATATT
>JACNKY010000021.1 GCA_014381795.1 Pseudomonadota bacterium
GGGAAAAAAATATTTACCGGACGGCACGGGTTCTGTTTTTACTTTGGAGTAAAAGGTGGCTATGAAAGCGGTTTAAAAATGCTGGAGACGGTCGAACTGTTCAGTCATGTCGCCAACATTGGTGATACTCATTCCCTGATTCTGCATCCTGCTTCGACTACTCACCGACAACTATCTGAGGAACAACTCATCACAGCCGGTGCCGGTCCTGAAGTGGTTCGTCTCTCGATTGGGATTGAATGTGCGGAGGATCTCATTGCTGATCTGGATCAGGCGTTAAAGAGGCTTTAACAGCAGTTCAGGAATATACTGCAGAGATTAAGATTAGCCTTGCTTACAAAATACTTTGTAACTCAGGTAGGCCACAAATAATAGAGGTAGCCGACATAAATAGCTAGAAACAGGAAACCTTCTTTACGGTCAAGAACACGTCCAGTCCAAACTGTGGGAAGCAGCAAGAGGGTCACAGCAAGCATCACATAAAGGTCTGAGGAATTAATCCCTTTGGCATCCAGCGGAGCAACGAGTCCGGCAATTCCCAGCACAAACATGATGTTGAAAAGATTTGAACCAACCGCATTTCCAATCGCAAGATCAGCACTCTTCCGGTAAGCAGCCATCAACGCTGTTGCCAATTCTGGTGTACCAGTTCCGATTGAGACAATGGTTAAGCCGATTAAGGCTTCGCTCAACCCCCAGATTCTGGCAAGGTCTACTGCTCCTGTAACCAGGAAATTTGCGCCGAAACCTAAAGTTATAATTCCTACGATCAGTAGAGCAATGTCACGCCAAAATGTTTTACCTGAATCTTCCTGAACTTCCAGACCGTCAATTTTGTTATCTTCCGGAGCAGTTTTCTTGACTGTCATAATATTGCCAACTACATAACCCACAATACATAACAGTAAAAATGCTCCTTCCATGCGTGATATGTGAAAATCCTCCAGTAGAACAACCAACATAAAAGTTGCTCCTGCCAAAAGTGGAACGTCGGCTTTTACTATGTGTGAATCAACTTTCAGTGGGTTGATCAAGGCAGAGAGTCCTAGAATTAAAGCTATGTTAAGGATGTTGGAACCAACAACATTTCCAATCGCAATTCCGCCCTGATGTCCGATTGCTGCCTGCACACTGACGAGTGCTTCCGGAACACTGGTTCCAAGTGCCACCACAGTTAATCCGACTATCAATGGACTTAGTCCCAAGTGCAGCGCCAAAGTAATAGCACCTTGAACCAACCAGTCTGCTCCAAAATAAAGCAGAACCAGTCCTCCGGAGATATACAGGCTAATTAACAGTAATTCAGGCACAACTTATTTTAAGTATGAGTGTAATTTTGAATTCGCGGATTTAGTATTATGAATGATCTTCTTCAAGTCGCTTTCCCATACTGAGCGCTCGGTCATCGGTAAATCCCAGCTTCTGATAGAAAGTCATTACTTTATCGTTCCCTGAGCGAATCTGCAAATTGATTTTGGGGCAGCCTATTTTTCTCAATTCGGATTCGACGTTCACCATCATTTGCTGCGCGTAACCCAGACCCTGAAAATCCGGGTGTACAGCCAAATAATTAATCCAGCCTCTATGTCCGTCATATCCACCCATTACGGTGGCGATTAACAGGCTGTCCAGCATACCGACTAAAAATAGTTCGGGTTGAACTTTCTGCTTTCTGGCAATATCTTTATAAGGATTGTTCCACGGAACAGTTAGTTCGCAGTGTTGCCAGAGTGAAACTACGACAGCCTCGTCTTCTGTTTGAAAAGGTCGGATGAAGAGTTGCTTTTCAGCCATCAGTCATTACGGATGAAAGTTGCGTTTCTGGACGAAAGTAGGTAAACAGGATATTTGATGCTTTCTAAAACATAAGCAGAAATTCCCTGATCTGAAGTCCACCAGTTTGATTCATTGAAAATATCATTTTGTGCTGCTGACATTTCCAGTCGTATCTCGGAACCGGAAAATACTGTCTGAAAAGCATGATATGCTCTCCGTGTATGAAATGCGTCTGTAACTAATATCAAGCGTTTAAAACCTTCCGCTTCACTAAATTTTCTGAGATCGTAAGCTTCGTCAAATGTAGAAGTTGCCCCGCCTTTTAGAGAAGGTACAGTGATGATTGGTACACTCAGTTTTAGTTCATCAATCATTGCTTGTGCAATTTCCTCATTTGTTGAAAAAAGATGTGCGAAGCGCAGGTTCATCTTTTTTTCATCTGTCAACAACAGGCGCGGTGCATAATTTTCGGAGTAAAGTTTTAAAGCATGTGGAATTCTCGTAGCTTTTCCGCCGGAGAGTACGACAATCGCATCTGCACCTGAACTGGAATTATTGACCGTATAAAATTCTGCATAGCTGGATAAGATAGGCTGATACTGAAAAATTGCTGTTGCCGTAAGTCCTGTTAGGAAAATAAAAACAATTAGCCATATTTTCATTATTAATTTCTTTCAGTAAGAAGGGAGATTAAGCTGTTCGGTATTGAAATTTAGGGAGTGGCAGTTTCTCAATTATTTACTTCAATAATTCCGGATTCTGTTAAAATTCCATTCATCGGCACATCGTGTTTTTCAGTCGGCACTTTTTCAAAAACTTGAAAATTGAAGGCTAATGCTAAACGGAAAGCACCTGTCTGTTCCAGGAATCTGTCGTAATATCCTTTCCCGTAACCGAGCCTTCCTCCCTGACGGTCAAAAGCAACTCCGGGGATTATAACAAGATCAAAACTTTTCGGAGTCATTTTAATTCTTCCTTCAGGAGAAGGTTCTAAAACACCTAAAGCTCCGGAAGATAAATCCTCAAATGATTTAAGTTGTGAATGAAAGAGTTCAAAAGTGTCCGGAACTACACAA
>JACNKY010000162.1 GCA_014381795.1 Pseudomonadota bacterium
GCCGGAGGAAGTCATCTTCCGGACATCACTATCGTTACGCCGGTTTGGCAAAACGGGAAAGCGATATTTTACATTGCGAGCCGCGGTCACCATGCGGATATTGGCGGAATTTCACCGGGTTCGATGCCGCCGTTTTCACGTGAATTGAAAGAAGAAGGTGCGTGTATCAAAACTTTTAAACTGGTAGAAAACGGATTTTTCAACGAAGCAGGAATTACCGAACGGCTTCTTGCTCCCGGGAAAATAACGCGCAAAACAGGTGAACCGGCGATCAGCGGAACCCGTTTACTTTCAGACAATCTTTCAGATCTCAAAGCACAAGTTGCCGCGAATCAACGTGGCATTGATTTGTTATTGGAGATGGTCGAACATTATACGCTTGAAGTGGTTCAAGCGTACATGCAACATATCCAAACCAATGCAGAAGAAGCAGTGCGGAATATGCTCAAAGCGCTTTCCAAACGTGAAGGTTTGGCCGAAGTGGACATAGTAAATGCAAACGATTTTCTGGATGACGGTAGTGAAATTGTTTTACGCCTTACCATTGACCGCCGTGACGGCAGCGCAATTTTTGATTTTACCGGAACCGGACCTGAACTTTGGGGTAATTTGAATGCACCGAGGGCGGTGACTCATTCAGCGATTTTGTACAGTTTACGTTGTTTGGTTGATCAGGAAATTCCTCTCAATCAAGGTTGCCTAAATCCGATTCAAGTCATCATCGAGGACGGTTCATTGCTCGCTCCTTCTGAAAACGCAGCGGTTGTCGGCGGCAATGTACTAACTTCGCAGCGTATTACGGATGTGATTCTAAAAGCTTTTCGGGCGTGCGCTGCTTCGCAAGGCTGCATGAACAATTTCACTTTCGGCAACGAAAATTTCGGTTACTATGAAACCATAGGAGGCGGCGCTGGCGCAGGTCCTGATTGGCACGGACAGTCCGGAGTTCACACCCACATGACCAACACCCGTATTACCGATCCTGAAATTTTAGAACGACGTTATCCGGTGATGTTACGTGAATTTTCCATCCGCAAAAATTCAGGTGGTTCCGGAAAATTTATTGGCGGTGACGGACTTGTGCGCGAAGTTGAATTTCTGGAACCGCTCAATGCTGCAATTCTTTCCGAACGCAGAGTTCACCGACCTTACGGACTAAACGGTGGAGAATCCGGAAAAAGTGGACGTAATCTTTTCTTCCGTAAAGACGGTACAACGCTCTTTCTCGGAGGCAAAAATGAAATCCATGCTGAAGCCGGTGAAAGAATCCGTATCGAAACTCCGGGTGGAGGCGGTTACGGAAAAAGCGATTCCTGATTAGCAGATTTGAAGATCCAGTAACGGTGCATATTGCTGTCCGGAATACATGTCGGTTTCTCCGAGATCACCCTGAATTCGTGGACGCGGAAAAGAAAACTTGATAGCACGGGCTGCAGGGATTTCAACAAAAATTAAAGTATCTTGCGGAATCTTATACGTTCCGGAAATCCACTCCTTAGTCAATACTTTTGCGGAAACAACTCGCACAAAATCCTCCTCATTCTCAAAGACAATATCAAAGGTTATCCTGAACGGACCCGCGTTTTTCGAACGGATCAATTGTG
The DNA here is from genome assembly GCA_014381795.1 of Pseudomonadota bacterium. GTDB lineage: Bacteria > SAR324 > SAR324 > SAR324 > NAC60-12 > Arctic96AD-7. Next base: position 1,605 of record JACNKY010000162.1, read on the forward strand.
CCAATTTGCCTAGTGGAACGGAATTTCTCATCCTGCCTGCTCTTCTGCAAAACGAAATGCAGATAAAGGTGTTTCCGGAATTAAGACATGATTCAGTGTAAAACGATAGCTTGGCCCACGGTCAATTTCTGGTGGTGAAAAAGGAAATGCGATCCCGCTGATAAAACCTTGCCATTCCGGAATCGGCCAGTGCGAAGCGGCATGAGTTACAAATCTGGCAACGTCATTGGCCAAAGCTTGCTCAGGCGCAGTAATTGTGAACAAGAGTCCAATTTCGTGAGGCATTTCATGAGCAAGCGGTTCCAAACTGCCCATTACAGCATTTCGTCCGTATTGTGAAATATCAAGCCGCACTTCCTTTCCTAAAGTTTTTCCGGTCAATTCTTGAAGACGTTCTTCAAAAAATACTTTCATTTCCGCCAGCCACGAATCGATACGGGCCAGAATGTAGGGATCACGAACACCGCCGATCGCGACTGTTTGGAATCCTGATAAAGCTGCACCTTCCAGTTTTAGCGTGTAGCGTTCCGGTCTAAATACGGAGCCTTCTACACGTGTCTTGCGTTCAGAAAGCGCATGATAGTTTGCGTTTTGTGTGTCAAGTGTTCCGGAAGGTTCGCGAATCAAAAACGGATCGGCGTTTTCATAAAGCGTGTGGGAAGCTAAACTAAGCGGTGTACAAGATGCGTCAAGTGCCAGTGGTTCAACGCTGAATCCGTTTTCGTCTATCTCAGCGTAAACACCATCAGCACGTGTAATGCTGGAACAAATAGCACCGCATTCGATAGTCTTTGCGCAATGCCAGACCGGTCCAGGAATGAATCCACGCATCAACGGAAGCGCGGAGAAAAGCGCTGTGTCAGAAGCACGCCCGCAGAGAATTACATCACATTGTTTTTCCAACAAATGAACAATCGGTTCATGACCCATCATGGCTACAATGTGCGAACAATTAAGAATTGTCTGCTCAGCAATTTCAGGCGCTCCCGGAAGGGGGTCGATTTTTCCGGATTTGAAAGCCTCTGCCATTAAAGTTGGATTTTGCTCAGCGTAGATTCGACCAAGTTTGAAACTCAAACCTTCTTCCTTGGCGATTTCGAGAGTCAATTCCCGCATCCAATCCACCGCAGAATCGACTCCGGAAGTTCCGCATGAACCGATTATCAGCGGTACTTTCAGTCTGTCACGGGCTAAAAGCAAACGTCGCAAGTCCTGTAAAATAGCACGTCGTGACATTTTAGGGGTTCCTGAACCGAGATAGAAAGGTCCAGAATCAGTTGAGCCGGCATCACAGGCAATAACATCCGGTTTTAGCGAAATTCCGCGTTCCAGGGATTCATCGAGAAAACCCATGCCCAACGCACCAGTTGGGCTGATTAAGGAAATACGTGGATCAGTCATGAATTGTGCTACTTGCGTTTGTTTGTCAACCAATCCCTGATGAGTGGAACAAGAATGAAGATGGCTGCTGAAATAATTAGTGTCAGCGTCATCGGTCTTTCCCAAATAAATTGTATTCCGTTTGCGTTGCGCATCGCCCGTCCGAGGTTGTCCTCAAACATTTGTCCAAGTACAAATCCGATCAGCAGCGGTGGTAAAGGGTAATCCGCAAATCTGAAGATGATCGCAAGTACACCGAATCCCAAAAGCAGTAGCAATTCTGTGGCGTTGTTTTGACCAATGTATGCACCGGCCATGGCAAAGAAAAGCACGAAGGGAATCAGGAAACTGCGTGGTATTGACAACAGTCTTGCGATATAAGGCACCAACGGAAGATTAAGCACCAACAGTACAATGTTACCAAAATACATAGACATGATAATTGACCAGAAAACCTCAGGTCGATCCTGCATCAGTTGGGGTCCGGGTTGCAGATTGAGGGCTATGAAAGCTCCCAAAAGTACGGCGGTCGTACCTGAACCCGGAATTCCTAAAGTCAGCAACGGCACGAATGAACCCGTGCTGGCTGCATTGTTTGCGGTTTCCGGAGCCGCTAAACCTTTGATTGAACCTTTACCGAATTCCTCACGTTCTTCCGGGCTGGCAAGGTTGCGCTCCACTGCATAACCTAAAAATGAGGCAATCGTCGCACCTGTTCCAGGCATGACACCAATCAGGAATCCCTGAACGGATTGCCGTGCGATTACAGGCATAATAGCTTTAGCTTCTTTGAGATTAATGCGGAGATTAGAAATTTCCTGAGATTTTTTTGAACTGCCTTTTTTGCCGCGGATTTTGTCAATTGCGAGAAAGAATGCTTCCGGAACCGCAAAAAGTCCCATTGCTAAAGTTACAAAGTTAATTCCGCTTTGTAAATCCATGATTCCCAAAGTAAATCGCGGTGCATGGAAAAGTGAGGATTCTCCAACTGTGGCCAACATCAATCCAAGCAAAGTCATCATTAATGCCTTGAGAACTTTACCTTTTCCGGCAAACGCAGAAATCGCAGACAAGCCAACCAGCACCAGAGCAAAGTATTCCGCAGACCAAAACAAAATCGCGAAGTTGGCCAGTGCCGGTGCAAAAAACATCAGCAGGACTACACCGATTGTTCCTCCGGAAAAAGAAGAAATTGCCGCAATTGTTAATGCTTTGCCTGCTTGTCCTTTCTGGGCCATTGGATAACCGTCAAATGCCGTTGCTACGACTGCGGCCTCTCCAGGTGCATTGATCAAGATGGATGAAGTGGAACCGCCGAAAATTGCTCCGTAATAAACTCCGGCCAATAATATCAGCGTTGTCGAGGGATCGCCGATCTGCAGACTTACAGGAATCATGATGGCCACCACTGACATTGGACCGAGTCCGGGCAGCATTCCAATGATCGTTCCGATGAAACAACCAAGTGCAGCAAAAAGCATGTTCTGCAGCGTAAAGGCAGTTTCAAGCCCAAGGAGCATTCCATCAAACATTTGACTTCTCCTCAACAAATTGCCTTGCTAGTTGCAAATATAATTTTTTTTTTAAAGTACTATTTAGCGGATTCATTGCAAAATATTTTTTAATAAAACCATCCCGGCCATGGACGCAGAAAAATTGTCAGAACCTGATCCACGAGATACCAAACCAAAAAGCTGGCGGTAAGTGAAATTGGGATCAGTAATGTGTAACGCCTCTCACCAAGTAATATTCCACCTAATATGAGGAAGGTGGAGGTGCAAAACAGGAAGCCTAAACTACGCAGATTAAGTGCATATAAAGTTGCCAGCACCAAGAGCGCGATTCCTTGAATCCAGTTGTAATTTTGAAGATTTTTGAGGTATTCTCCGTCCGCACGATTGACAGTTCCGTCACCTTCAGTTTCATTCTCCGAAGACTGCGGTTTGATCAACAGGGCGAGTGAACAAATGATACCTCCAACGGCAAGTGCAATCGGCATGGTGTTCGGTCTTACCGACAGGAAAAGTTCAAAAGGGAGAAGATGGAAGGTGAAAGCGAGGTAGGCATAACCGCTGGAAAAAGCCAGCAGTGCTAAAGCCACTGCACGATTCAGATCAAGCATGTTAAATATGGGTTACAGTTTGTAATTGAAGGCTTATAAAATTTCCTAAACTAATTATTTGTCATCTCGAACGAAGAGAGAGATCTTAATAATATCAGTGCTTAACAAAAAATAGATTTTTCGCTTTGTAAGCAATGACACGTTTTTATGATTTTTTACTGGTTCATCATAATTCCGGGAAGCAGAATAAACTTCCCGGAAAAAACGAAAGTACTTCGGTCTACAAGAATCCGAGCTCACGCATCAGATTACCGATAACTTTTTCCTGTTCAGCAAGAAAAACCATAAACTTGTCTCCAGGATTATGAATGTTAACCCAGCCATTGCGGGCACGTACTGTTTCCCATTCCGGTGTTTTGTACATTTTACCTAGGACTTCGATGTAAGCTTTCCGCATATTACTCGGCAAGTCCGGAGCAGCAAAAAATCCTCTCCAGTTGACAAATGTCACATCGTAACCTTGCTCAATTAAGGTCGGAGCGTTCGGGGCAGCATCTACGCGTTTCTCTGAAGTAACAGCAATGATTCGTACTTTGCCTGAGTTTGCCATACTTACCGCTTCGGAGAATCCTGTGGAAAGAGCATCTATCTCTCCGGAAAGAAGACCAGCCATAGCCTTACCTCCAGCATCGAAAGGAATGTATTTTACCTTTTTCGGATCAGCACCTGCGGCTTTGAATGCCATTGCAGGAACTAAATGGTCCATACTTCCAGGAACAGAACCGCCGCCAATTGCGACTTTTTCCGGATTCTTTTTGTAAGCAGAAACCAAGTCTTTGAAGTTTTTGTATGGACTATTGGCAGGCACTACGAGTGCAGCATAATCACCGATGGTTCCAGCAATTAAAGTCAGATCCCGAAAGTTCTGCGGGAAAACCTTTGTCAATGAACGAATGACTATTGGAGTTGAATTAACCATCAGTGTACCATGATTACTCATGGAATTTTCGATCAGGTAGCCGATGGCTTTTCCGCCACCACCACCAGACATGTTTTCATAAGTGGCAGTACCAATAAGTCCTGCTTTGGTCAGGGCTTCACCGGTACCACGTGCCGTACCGTCCCAACCTCCACCGGCGCCGCCGGGGATAAGAAAATGAATTTTATTGATTTCAACCGCAGACAGACTTCCCAGGGAAATAGTAACCGAGGCAAGCGTTGCAGCAAACAATTTTGCTAATTTTTTCATGATATTCTCCTGATTTTTTTAAGAATTGATGAAATCGGCACTTGACCGAAGTTTGAATAGGAACACAAAAAAAGTGTTCCGGAATTTCCACTTCGAACAATAAAATGGTTCGAAGTGGAAGATTTCGTATCAAAGACATCTTGAGGCTGTTAAATGCAATGAGCCCGTATCGATTTAACCGTGATGAATATTAATGGAAAGTTCCACTGCCATTGCTGCAGTGGTGAGAAAACCGAAGCATCGACAATTTTGGCCTTTCATACAATTTCGCAAATTTAAACTGTAAATCTACAAGAGTGCATTTACGATGAACAAATGCTAAACTAGCGCAAAGCCACTGTCAAGATTGTGGTGATAAAGAGTGTTCTTTTTGTTTACTTCATTTAGTTCATATTGTTCACGTAGCATTTTGTCTTCACAGGATGTAATGCCTTGCAATTGCTGAAAGTTTTAAACCTTTTCTTTTTCATTGCTGTCTCAGCAAAGGTATTAATATTTTGAAGGCAATTAAAAAAGGCATGTAAAATGACAGATATTTTTGAAAACCCGATGGGTTTGGATGGTTTTGAATTTGTGGGGTCTCGAATGTCGACCGCTCCAGCGGTTCCTGTTGTCTAGCTGAAGTCAGAATGCTGGAAAGCATTGCTGTTTGTGAACCTACTACAGAATTTATGAAATACGGTGACTGGGTTAGTATCGAAATGCGTGATCCACAAGGACAGTCCATTTTTGGCGAAATCAAGCAACAGGTGAAACCATATCTTCGCTGAGTACATAAAAGTTAGAGCAGTAAACATGTTAAAATTATACAGTTATTATCGTTCCTCTGCCGCCTTTTGTGTGCGCATTGCCTTAGAAATAAAAGGACTGGATTGGGAATCCATTCCTGTTAATTTACGTTTGGGAGGTCAAAAACAGCAACGTTTTCAACAAAACAACCCACAGGGTTTGATTCCATTACTGTAGTCAAATGGACAGTTTTTTGCGCAATCTCTGGCGATTATCGAGTAGCTTGAGGAACTGCATCCGGATCCTCAACTTTTACCTTCAGTAATAACTGAGCGTGCGCAGGTACGTTGCATGGCTTACCAGGTTGCGATGGAGATACATCCATTAAATAATCTACGTGTGCTGAAGTATTTGGAAGATGAGTTGGGTTTGGACGAAGATAAAAAAACGTGTTGGTATCAACATTGGATTGCGGAAGGCTTTAGTGCGTTTGAAAAAACTCTGAAAAATTACGGTTCTGAAGGTCAATTCTGTTTTGGTGATTCACCGAGTCTGGCGGATCTCTGCCTGATTCCGCAAGTCTACAACGGTCTGCGTTTTAAGTGTGATCACTCCGCTTATCCACTCATCAAATCCATTTGGGATAACTGCATGAAACAGGAAGCCTTCAAAACTGCGGCCCCGGAAAATCAGCTTGATGCCTCAACCGCTTAGTTAAGAGTCTAGCTCATAATGATATGATATTCGTATGTCGCTGCTCAAGAACCAGGCTCAAGGAAAAACATTTCATCTTTTAGGCTTTAAGCTTTACTAGTCTTATTTTGAGCAAATGACTCTCAAACTGAAGCAATTTTTTCAGATTATGCTATTGATACCGTTATGTTTATGCAACATTCTTTTTCTATGATTTCACTTCCACGCACTCTACACGGGCGGATGCTGCTGTTGATGTCTCTTTTGCTGAGCGTGTTGATAAGCATCACCTGGCTGTTGGTTTCTGTTTTTGTTTCCTCAATTCTGGAAGAATACATAGGACGCAATGCCTTGAATGTCTCAAAGGCAGTTTCGCTGACCGCAGAAATTCAGCAAGGCTTACTCAAGCAAAATTCTACACAGATTCAGCAATATGCTGAATCTGTGCGAAAAGCAACCGGTGCAAAATTTGTCGTGGTTGGAGACCATGAAGGAAAACGCTACAGTCACCCTGTGCCGGAAAGGATCGGTAAGTTCATGGTTGGCGGTGACAACGCACGCGCACTCGAAGGAGGAGAGGCTTATATTTCAAAAGCGGTGGGCACACTTGGACCTTCGATGCGTGGAAAAGTTCCAGTATTTGATGATGCAGCTAAAGTGATTGGCGTTGTTTCTGTAGGATATTTGCAGGAAACTGTAGAGGTAGTAACAGCGGATTATTTGCAGCGAATTCTACTTTGGGTTTTTATTCTATTTTTATTAGGTGGCCTTGGTACATGGCTAATCGAAAGGGATGTTAAATTGTCAATCTTTGGACTGGAACCTGCTGAAATTGCTACATTGTTCAAGGAACGCAATGCAATCCTTGATTCAATCCGCGAAGGTGTTGTTGCGATCAATGACGAAGGACTGGTAACTATGCTAGATCACGAAGCGGCCAAGATTTTGGATATCCCGCCTGAATCTGGAATCGGCACGCCAATTGAGTCAATTTTACCGCAGACAAGAATGCTGGAAGTCCTGGAAAGCGGTGAAGAACAATTTGATCAGGAAATGATGATTGGTGATATTGAAGTAGTGGTTAACCGTGTTCCTATCTGGCAAAATGAACGGGTTACAGGAGTCGTTTCAAGCTTCCGCCGCAAACAGGAAATTGACCGGATGGCACAGGAACTGACTCAAATTCAGGAATACTCAGAAGCACTCCGCGCGCAGACTCACGAATATTCGAACAAACTGCACACTCTTGCCGGACTGATTCAACTCGGATCACACAAGGAAGCGCTCGATTTGATCGGACGTGAAACTTCTGGATATCAGGAACTGCTCGGAACATTAGCAGAGACAGTTCCGGATCCGTTATTGTCCGCCATAATACTAGGGAAATATAACCGCGCGCAGGAATTGAGGATAAATTTTAAACTTGATCCTGAAAGTCGGATGATTGATATTCCTGAGAACATCAGTCGTGAAAAAATAGTTACTATCCTGGGTAACCTGTTGGAAAATGCCTTTGAAGCTGCACAGGAGAAAAATTCCGGCGCACACACTGTGCAGCTTTCAATGACAGATATTGGCAATGATCTGATATTTGAGGTTGAAGATTCCGGTAGCGGAATCGAAGTTGAATCGACTGATTTATTAATGCAACACGGCTTTACTACCAAATCCGGAGCAGGACGCGGAATTGGACTTTCTTTGGTTCATCAAAATTTGGAATATCTTGGAGGTCATTTAACGGTAGTACGGAGTTCAATCGGCGGGATGCGCTTCACAATCTATATTCCAAAACTTCTTAATTTAGCTGGAGATACTGGATGAACCTGCGTGTTTTGATCATAGACGATGATGTTCGGATTGCGGAAATTCACCAACGTTACGTTGAAAAAACGGATGGTTTTGAAGTTGTTGGTATTGCCAATACTCTTGAGGATGCTCAATTGCAGTTGGATGTGCTCGAACCGGATTTGTTGCTGCTTGATATTTTCTTTCCAGAAGGAAACGGGTTGGAATTTCTAAAACAAACCAGGCTGCACCGAAAACAGGTTGATGTAATTCCAATCACAGCAGCGAAAGAAGTCCATTTGTTTAATGAAGCCCTGCATGGAGGCGTTTTTGATTATATTCTCAAACCGGTTGTTTTGTCACGTTTTCAAACCACACTGCAACGATACCGTCAAACAAAAACTCAGCTTTTAAATATCGATCAGCTTGACCAGCACGACGTTGACAGAGCACTGAATTCAGGCAGGAGTGAGCTGCATGAATCACCGGAATTGCCTAAAGGAATTGACGGGCTCACTTTAGAAAAGGTGCAGCATGTTTTCAGTGTCAGACAAGATTCCAGCTTAACTTCCGAAGAAGTGGCTTCACTTATAGGAGCAAGTAGAACCACTGTGCGGCGTTATCTCGAATATTTAGTTTCCCAAACAATTCTGGATGTCGATGTGAATTATGGAGGAGTTGGGCGTCCGGAACGTCGTTACTTCCTGCTGAGACATCTCTGATGCTGAAACGGAGCAGTCGTTTTGGTTATTCTGTAGCCAAAGGTACTTTCTAAATATAAGAAAGACGTATTTCTAAAACAACACTGCAAACTACTGAAAAAAATATTTAATTCATTTATCAGGTTTATTTTAATGTCCAACCCGCTTTATGAAACTCTGTTCGGAAAATACTTCGGACATACGACTACATTCCTGCTTTTGCCTAATGGAAAAACTATCAGCCATGATTCTTTTATCCGTATGGCAGCACGTTCTGCAAACGCACTTAGCGATATGGGACTTTCTGTCGGTGACCGTGTGGCAGTACAAATTGACAAATCTCCTGAAGCACTTGCAGTCTATGCAGCTTGTGTTCAATCCGGACTGGTTTACTTGCCGTTAAATGCCGCCTATACATCAGCTGAAGTCTCATATTTTGTCGAAGACAGTGGTGCAAAAATTTTTATCTGTCAAGGATGCAAAGAAGATGAACTTGCTGCCGTAGCTGAAAAATCAGGGGCTATGCTGGAAACATTGAATGCTGACGGTACTGGGACATTTACTGATTTGACGCGGAATAAGGACGATTCATATAACACTATTGAGCGTGATGGTGAAGATCTTGTGGCGCTTCTCTACACCTCAGGAACAACGGGACGCTCCAATGGAGCGATGCTGAGTCAGAACAATTTGCTTTCAAATGCACAGACCCTAGTAGATCTTTGGCAATTTACCGACAGGGACGTCCTATTGCATGCTCTACCTATCTTTCACACTCATGGATTATTTGTAGCTACTAATGTTACTCTTGTGGCAGGCGGTTCCATGATCTTCATTCCGAAATTTGATTTAGACACTATTATCGAAAATCTTCCAAATGCAAGCACGATGATGGGTGTACCTACTTTTTATACAAGGCTTTTGCATGACTCACGATTCAACAAAGATCTAACAAGGCATATGCGGCTTTTCGTCTCCGGAAGTGCCCCTCTGTTAGCGGAAACACATGAAAAATTTGAAGCACGAACAGGCCACAGAATTCTTGAACGTTACGGGATGACTGAAACAAACATGAATACTTCCAATCCATATGATGGCGAACGCCGCGCCGGAACAGTAGGGTTCCCTCTACCGGGAGTTGAAATCAAGATTACTGATTCAAAAACCGGAGATGTTCTGGCAGACGGTGAAATTGGTGAGATTGAAGTACGTGGACCAAATGTGTTCAGCGGCTATTGGCAAATGCCTGAGAAAACTGCAGAAGAACTACGCAATAACGGTTTCTTTATCACAGGTGATTTAGGTACGATTGACAGCGACGGGTATCTCCACATTTCAGGACGCAACAAAGACGTGATCATTTCCGGCGGATATAATATCTATCCCAAGGAAATTGAACTTTTATTAGATGAGCAACCTGGCGTTATGGAAAGCGCGGTGATAGGTTTAGCACATCCGGATTTGGGAGAAGTAGTTGTCGGTATTTTGGTAGCTGAAAAAGGTGAGACTCCTGATCTTGACGATTTAAGCATAATTTTCAGAGAATCTCTTGCGAAGTATAAACAACCTCAAATATTGCTCATCATTCCGGAACTTCCGAGAAATACTATGGGTAAAGTACAGAAAAATATATTAAGGCAAGAGTATAAGGATGCCTTAATGCAGCTAGATTGACTCTAAAATCATATTCGTGAATAAGCGGAATAAATGTTCTCAGAGCAGACTTAGCGGTTTCCGGATAAACTTTTGATAATTTGTCTGTATTTTAAACATAACAGACAACTTCTTCATTGCTGTTCAAAAACCATAAAAACCGCGGTTTCTGTTTTGTAGACAATACGCATTATAGGGGAAGTGAAAAATTTCGATATCATTTGGAGATGTTTTTTACGGCTGAGATCCACTGAGAGTTTCCATATAATGGTTGACATTCAAGAAAAAATGATTGATAATTCAAAGCATATTAATCAAAATACGGTACTTCAGGAGAATAAAATTCCGTATCAAATAGAAAGAAAAGCAGTAGGAGTTAACAAACATAATTCTTGTGCTGCAGACAAAAGGATAACGAAAAGAGTGTGAAATGGAATTTGGTGAACAAATGACACAGTGGCGAGAGGAATCCGGTTTAACTCGCAAAGAGTTTGCCCGAAAACTCAGTGTTTCGCTGACTGCTGTAAAAAATTGGGAAACTGGCCACTCAACCCCCAAACTGACGAAATACAGTGAGATTGCTAAAGTATTAGCGATTGACGTGCGGGAAATGGGTTTGGATAACGACCTTGACCTGGAACGTATTGGCGATCGAATCAAATATGCCCGTTTGCTGAGAGGCATGTCTATAGAGGCATTTGCCTATGAACATGGTTTTGCAATTCAAACTGTAAAAAGCTGGGAATCACATGCTGCAGAGGTTACAGAAGCCTCTTTGGAACGCATTTCACGTGCATTGAAAATTCCTTCTCCATTCTTCGAAATGAAGAATGATCCCCACCAGGAATTAGCCGAACTCAAATAATCAACGGGTTTGCACCTATTGGCAAACCCACGATTTAATTTCCAGTCCTTGTTAGCGCAGCTTTAAATACGGCATTATTATTGTCCATTTTCAGGGCATTTTCGTAGTGTTTTCTTGCTTGTGAAATTTCCCCACCTGCTTCAAAAGCCAAACCAAGGTTGTGCTCATCTGCCGCTGTACGCTCATTCAAAGCTTGCAGAAAAGCAACTGCCTCTTGGTATGCATTCCCCCTGATCAAATTAACCGCAACGCTGTTTCCATCCTGTACAAGTAATTCTGCCGTTTCATGATAAGGGCTGATTTGTTTAACGTATTGTCGTGCGATTTGTCGGCCGAGTCTAATTTTCAGATCCAGGGGAGTTTGCGGAACCTGCACATTATTTCTCAGGTTAAATCCTCTGGCATAATATTCATTTGGGTTTGTAAAGTACAATCCCGCCCGATCTATTTTTGAAAGAAGTGACTCAGAAGAATCTTCATCAGATTGATATTCTTTTATAATTAAGTTCTTTATCTTTAACGGTAAATGAGAAGAATCCGCTGAACCGCCCCACTTCCGGGCAAAGTAAGTCCGAAAACTTTGCGAAGGAACTACTTCACTGCCGTCATTTTTCCGGAGCAGAGAAAATTCAACTTCCAGTGCGGCTATTTGTTCCACATAAGGTGTTGCTATCACAAAACCCGCTCCAGAGGACTCCGCACCCATTGAAACAACACTTGCCAGCAAAGATTGTTCGAGGGTAGCGCCTTTGTTTTTCACATTTGTAAAATATGAAAGACCTTCCTGTGATTCAATAATAATTTCAGAATATTTAACTTTTCCATGAAGAATTGCGATTTCTGACTCATCCGGAAGTACTCCGCTAAATCCGTCTTTCTTTCCGGTCGTGTTTATCAACTGGTATGGTGACTGAAGTGAAAGTTCATGTACCAAAGCGGCTCTCAGCAAATCAGCTGTGAGGTGCCCCTGTTCTTTTTTTGAATTTAACTTGGTAATTGCGGGTTTTAATAACTTTTCGGTTCTGCTAAAAATCTGGCTGGAATCGGATACAGTTTCACTTGGATGCTTGATTTGTCCGGATACAATTTGAAAGTTGCCAAGCTCAATGTAGTTTATATTTTCAATCTGCTGAACCGGTGGACGTTCGATTTTGAAACTGACTTTTGGTGCACAGGACGTGATTAAAAATACAGACAGGCACAAAAGTAGAAAAGCGCTTAGCTTTACTCCATAAACGTCTTTCCGTATTTTGGAAGATGAGGAGTGAAAAATATTTGAGTGTATGAGTTCCATTAAATCAATCTTTGATAATATACATTACAACGGAAGCGGACTAACGTGATTCAAGCTGTCTCTGTAGTTGAGGGTTTTCACGTCGAAGTCTTTCAATACGTCCCAGTCCCTGAGCAAAAAGCAGGTTTTCCGGATCAGTCTTCCAGGCCTCTCTGTAAGTTGTGTGGGCTAGTCCATAATCTCCAATTGCTTCGAAGCATAGTCCAAGGTTATAAAGGTCATTTGGATCAGAATTTTCTGCAGTGTCCTGCTGAAGTTGGTCTATTGCT
>JACNKY010000052.1 GCA_014381795.1 Pseudomonadota bacterium
CCCATCTCAAGGGTGATGAGAATTTCAGCTGGATTGAAACACAAAATAAACAGGTCTTGGTCAAAAGCAAAAGCAGTGGTTTTTTCGAATTTGCCTTGATAGAGGAGGATGCGGATAAGCGCTTAAAGCTTGTGCCTTCCGGAATTCCGGTGATAAAGCGTGGTCAATCCGCACTGAGGTCAAATACCGAGGTCCCGAATGTTAGCCGTGAACAACTGGGAAAAATGTGGCAAAGTAAAGTGGACGCGAAAAGAAATATTAAACTCGTTCCTGCTGATTAATTCTCCTTGAGCAAGAGTCTCAATATCAACTCAAACGTGCCAATTGTGTTCCCAGATAGCACATTCCAAGGCAGACTACTGTATTGGCCGAGACATTGAGCAGGGCACGCCAGACGGCGCCGCTAAGTAATAGTTGAACAGATTCAAGGCTGAAAGTAGAAAAAGTGGTGAAGGCGCCTAAAAACCCGACTGCAATGCCAAGCCGCAGCGCGCTGTTGATTTCTGGGCGATCTAGAAAAACAGTCGCCAGCCAACCGAGTGCCAGTGAACCAAGCACATTTACGACGAGAGTTCCGAAAGGCAGAAAATCTCCAAGCCGTCGTCCCATTTCTCTGGCAACTAAAAATCTGGAGACAGAACCAAAAGCGCCGCCAAGCGCAATTGCCAGCAAAGATAATTCAGACATTTTTCAGCAACTAAGATTTAAGATAAGGTTTTTGAAAAAATTCCTCAACCTGCCCGCTAGGGGCCTATGAGTTTTTCAAGCCTGGAAAGGTATGCAAGGATGTGTTTTACAGTTAACAGAGAGTCAAGTTTCCAGCCAACTTCTGAATTTCTGTTCGAGGACTTCTAACGAAGAAGGTCCGGCTTTATCTAAAAGATTTTTTATTTCATCCAGCACCATTATTCCACTGCGGTAGCCTTCAGCATAAAGTTTTATTGAATTTCCTGAATCAGTCAAACTGTATCCGGCGAGTGACGGTTTGATAATCAAGTCTGCCTGATCACGTTGGTGATGGATCGTACGGTCAATGGCTATACTGAAGGCATTCAGCAAAACTTCCACCATTGATTCCGGTTGACGATAACCTCCGCTGCCCAAGTCTACTCCGATACAAACCTTGGCCCCCATGTCTTTAAGAACCTTCACTGGAACATTTTCCACAATTGCTCCATCTACAAGCATACGTCCCTTAATCTGAGCCGGCATAAAAACGCCCGGAATGCAGGTACTGGCCATTATTGCATCAGCGAGGCTTCCAGTTTTGAAAACCACTTTTTCACCGGTGGAAATGTCCGCTGCTACAATCGCCAGTGGAATTGAAGAATCTTCAATTAATACGTCGCCCAGGTATTTTTCAATGAACTTGCCGATTTCATTATTTGATAGCAGACCCAGTTTTGAAAAAGTTAAATTTGTTACTTTTAACCAGCGTAAATTACGGGCAATATTTCTAATTTCTTCTGGCGCCATACCGAATGCATAAAAAGCTGCAGCCATTGCACCGGCGCTTGTCCCGCACAAAAAACCTGGGCGCAGGCCTTCTTCTTCCAATGCTTTCAAAACTCCAAGATGTGCCGTTCCTCGAAAAGCGCCTCCACCTAAGGCTAATCCTAATGTGCGTGGTTCTTCTTTCATGATGATAATTTACTCTTGTGATCTTCCTAAGAATGATGAATATGTAAAAAGTCCTGAAGTCGCGTCATTGCTTACAAATCGAGAAATCTATTTTAAGTTATAACTCTAATATCATTAAGAGTTCTCACTTTGCTAGAAATGAGAATCAAGTGTAGCATTTGGACTTATTTTCTGAAACATCAACTATAGATTTATGATAATGCCAATATTCATTCAACCAGAAATTTTGCCAGTTCCTGTCTTTCGTGTGGTGCATGAATTGGATTTTTAAGCAGGAGTACTCCAGTGAAAGGTGATTCCAATTCCAGGCTTCCTTGCCGTGTGTAAAGTGTGGCGATCAGCTCGCTTTTTGTAACAGCGTCACCTGCATCTTTGTGCCAGCATAGAATTCCTCCGGCTGGAGAATACCACTTTTTGAGCTGCGTTTCTGTTTGCCATATTTTTGATCCTTCAACTTTAGGCAGTAGTCCGAAAAAGCGTCTGAGGTAAATCAGGCTTTCTTTAACCCACTCTCCGTGAACGCTTCTGCTTGAAGACAGTTCAAAGGTCAGCGAGACTTTTCCACGTTGAAAATTAGTATCGGAAAAACTAGCTGATGGAACTTTCCAGGAAAGCAGGTGCGGAATTCCCAAACCTGTAACGTGTGCTAGTTCGGTCTCATGAAAGTAAATATGCGGAGTGGTCTCTATTCCGGCGGTGTGCAGATCAAGCACAATATCGACCGGAGCCGACAAGTCGAGCAAAGTTTTGATCCAGTTTCCTTCCTGACTTGGCTCATCCTTTAAATTTCCAATCCGGTTCCAGTTCCAGCAGTTTTGTTGGTTGGTATGCAGGTTATTGTAACCGGTCTGTATGCCCATGATCTGGCTGTCCAGACCCATTGGATTTGAAAGAGGTACACAAATGAAATTGTAAACAAGCTGATGCGCCTCAATCTCCTACATGAATTCATGTACAACCGGAATACCGGTCAATTCTATGCCATGAATTCCGGCCTGCAGGTAAACCGTCTTGGTGGCATCCGGATGATGATAACGCCAGACATCAACTTCAAAAGTTGCATCACTTGCCGTGCTGTGCAGTGGAATTGTTTCAAGAGAGAATTTTGGCATCACTGCAAAGACATGATTAATAAATGTTGCTATTTGTAGCTTCGTAGGACATGTTATCGACTATAGTGAAGCCATCGCCAGATCCGCTGCTGTCGA
>JACNKY010000020.1 GCA_014381795.1 Pseudomonadota bacterium
CCAATTCAGGCGGCTGTGATTCGTGTTAAACTGCCTCACTTGAACGAGTGGCATAGCCAGCGGCAGGATAATGCAAAGCACTACAATAAGTTGTTTGCTGAAAAGGACTTAGGTGGGAAAGTAGAGCTACCTTTCGTTGGACATTCCGGAAATTTACAGAATCCACATATCTATAACCAATACGTGATCAAAGCGCAAAGGCGTGATGAATTGCAGTCGTTTTTAGCGGAAAATGAAATTGCCTCTGAGGTTTATTATCCACTGCCTTTTCACCTGCAGGAATGTTTCCTACATTTAGGTGGAAAGGCAGGTGATTTTCCAGTCTCGGAAGCTGCAGCAGCAGAAGTGCTTGCTCTACCTGTTTATCCCGGAATGACTAAGGAAATGCGGAAAACTGTAGTAGAGCAAATTGGAAATTTCTACCAGCATTAACCTTCTTTTTCCTTAAGCTTTTCCTGGCGTTCCTTGATCACTTTTTCCTGAACAAAGGAAGGACACTCGGCATATTTCTCAAATTCCATCGTGTAATTAGCCTTACCTGCGGACATCGAACGCAGAGTAGTAGCGTAACCAAACATTTCCGCCAGTGGTACTCCTGAATTTATCACTGTGTCGTCACCTTTTACTTCGGATCCGTAGATCACACCGCGACGAGAACTCAGGTCACCGATGACCGAACCCTGATACTCACTTGGCGACTCAACTTCAACTTTCATGATCGGCTCAAGCAAAACCGGATTTGCTTTCGCAACTGCTTGACGCATAGCGTAACGTGATGCAAGTTGAAAAGCTAAGTCACTGGAGTCAACGTCGTGGTATTTCCCTTCCTTTAAGGTTACCTTTATATTAACCATCGGAAATGCTGCGAGCGGACCTTTTTCCATGACATCCTTGAATCCTTTTTCACAGGCAGGAATGTGTTCAGAAGGAATTGAACCACCAAAAATTTTGTTTTCAAAAACAAAATCTTCTTCATGATCCAAAGGTAGTGGTTCTATAGAACCTGCGACTCCGGCAAATTGTCCGGAACCACCAGTTTGTTTTTTGTGCAAATAATCGTATTCTGCTGATGTAGTAATTGCTTCACGGTAATTGACCTGTGGCGCACCGACAATCACGTCCACTTCAAATTCGCGGCGCATGCGTTCGATGTAAATATCAAGGTGCAATTCACCCATTCCTGAAATAATTGTTTCTCCGGATTCTGCGTCAGAGGATACATGAAAAGTCGGATCTTCCCGCATAAAGCGACCCAGCGCTTTACTCATTTTCATGTGTTGTTCATTATCTTTTCCTTTAACTGCCAGGGAAATCACTGCATCTGGAACAAAAATAGATTCGCAGGCAACACGCACACCTTCTCCACAGAAAGTATCTCCGGAAGCACAATCAACACCAACCATTGCAATAATATCTCCGGCCTCCGCAATGTCGATATTTTCACGGTCATTTGAGTGCATTCTAACCATCCGGCCAATACGCATCTTGTTACCGGTTCTGGTGTTAATCACCTGTTCACCTTTGGTCAGTTTACCCTGATAAACCCTGGTATATGTCAACTGTCCAAATTGCTCTTCTGTCAGTTTAAATGCCATTGCCACAGTCGGCTTGTCAGGATCACATTCCAACAGCACTTCTTCCTGTGTTTTGAAGTCTGTTGCCTTCGTTGACTGCGCTTCCAGTGGTGAAGGCAAGTAGCGGTTAACTGCATCCAGGAGTGTTTGTACGCCTTTATTTTTGAAAGCACTTCCCATGAATACAGGACATAATTCCAAAGTCTGCACTCCAATTTTGACTGCTGCCTGGATGGTCTCTTCGGAGATTTCTTTTTCTTCCAGCAAATCTTCCATCATTTGATCATCAAACATGGAAACCGCTTCCAGCATTTCAGCACGGTAAGTATCTGCATCTGCCAGCATTTCCTCCGGAATTTCTTCTATCCGAATGTCATCACCATGTTCTCCTTCAAAATAAATGGCCTTCATTGTAATCAGGTCAACCACTCCCAGGTGATTTTCCTCAAGCCCAATCGGGATTTGCATGGCGACTGCATTCAAATCAAGAATATCACGAATTCCTTTAATTCCGTTGTGCGGATTTGCACCCATGCGGTCCAGCTTATTGATGAACGCAAGTCTAGGCACACGATAACGTTTCATCTGACGGTCGACTGTAATCGATTGGGACTGGATTCCTGCGACTCCGCAAAGGATCATGATCGCCCCGTCTAGAACACGCAGAGAACGCTCCACTTCAACTGTGAAATCAACGTGTCCAGGTGTGTCAATGATGTTTATTTTCTTGTCTCCCCAAGTCACACTGGTTGCAGCAGAAGTAATCGTGATACCCTTTTCCTTTTCCAGTTCCATGTGATCCATGGTCGCACCGGCGCCGCCGCCGCGGACTTCTTCAATTTTGTGTATTTTACCGGCATAGTACAAAACACGTTCCGTGAGAGTTGTTTTTCCGCTGTCAATATGTGCAGAAATGCCGATGTTTCTTGTGTTTTCGAGAATTTTTTGTGATGCAGGGTTCATTGCCCAATCCGTTTTAAATTGTATTTGTGAAAAATAGTGGAATAAAATGTAATCCCCCAGTATAGCTGGAAAATAAGCCTCATTCAAGTGATATTCTCAGAGTGGAGCTTAGCGGGATTGTTTAAAGTTTTATTCCAGGGGGATTATCTAAAGCAGAGTTTAGACTCGCTGAAGTTACTAACGTAACCAATTTGGGCTGAAGACGTAACACCGGCATTGTGCAGGGCTTTGAGGATAGAAGAGGTTTGCGCTTCCGGGACGGCAACCAGAAGTCCACCGCTGGTTTGAGGATCCAGCATTAATTCCTGT
>JACNKY010000242.1 GCA_014381795.1 Pseudomonadota bacterium
GCCATCAAGTATGTCCGGAATCACTTTTATCTTTTCCGGCGCATTGTCACCCATCTCTTTCCAGAGAGATTCTACATCCTTGTATTTCTGTTCAAGCTGTTTCAACTTTTTCTTTAAATCTTCTGGAGATGCATATCTTTCTACTTTACCTTTCCAAAAGAGGAAAATAGTTTGTGCCTCTGAGAAGACAAAAACTGTATTTTTTCCTATTTCCTGGAGGATATTATTGGCAATATTTTCCAAAATTTCTGGTGGTGCGGTGACCATTTTTTTCAGGCGTTCATTTGATTCATGTACAGGGATATTCGAACCAAATTCCTGCATCATGTCTTCCATATTAAATTCTGACGGTTTGTTACCGCTTGAGCTTTTTGCAGTCAAAGTTTTATTTTTTGGAAAAAATTTTAAATGTTTTATTATATTTTTTGCAGGCGACAGATCCTGTTTTTGCAGTAGAAATACGACAAACACGCCCATGAAAATTAGCAGTATAATTAACAAAAATCTTTGAAAATTGTTTTGTTCGGAAGACTTGCCTTGCTTACTTTTGTCTGTTGATGTATTTCGCAACTGAGTGGATGACTTTGTTGTTGACTTCATTTCCGCTGAAATAATCGGCTCAGGGAAATAAGGCTGTAACTCTTGCATTAGTTGATCGTTGCGCTGCTGAACCAGTTTTACTCTTTCAATTAACTCAAATCCGTGTGTTTTAAGATATATTTTACGTAGTTCTTCCACTAGGAATTTAACCCCAGGGTGCGTCTCATCTTTTAAGTTTTCCACTTCCTGCATGCTTCCGTCCCGAAAACGCTGGCATTGGTGCAGGACTTCTATTTCAAGTGCTTTTGAACTGATTCGCAGTGCATGCCAGCGGTCACGCGAAAACATAGGCGGTGACAACGGTGGTTCAATTTCCTTATCCGCAGGATTGTCTTTTTGAAAAGTGTCATCTTGCGATTTGGCCGGTTTTTGCTTGCTTCTGAGTAACTGTTTTTTTTTGGTTTGGAACTGTTGCCAAGCCATCTTGTAGTCCGACCATGCACTTTTGAAAGTTTTCCAGTTATTGCGTAACTCCTGATTATACTCAAATAATTTGTTGAACAATGGTGCAAGCTCAGGAAAAGAGAGAGGATCTTTTTTACGGACAAGGCTGGATAACTTGCGCAACTTCTCCATTTGCTTCTCAAGTTGTTGAGCCTCATTTTCAATATGTGCCCACTCTGCATTCGTCAAAGGACGTTTCCAATGTTCAACTACAGGAAATATGAGTAATTCCATCCTAATCGCATCAACACAAATTCGGTTCAGATCTACACTGAGTGAACTGGGAACATGTGCCTGAATCTGCTGCCGTAAAGCTTGCCAGGCCTGTTTCGTTCTTAAGGATTTATGCTCCTTATTAGTGAGCAGCATAAAATCCTCAAAATGGTCTCCCGAAATCGGAATGATACTTGTTGTGTCCATGAATGTAAAAAGTGAAAAACTAGCTAGAGAAGATTAAACTAGAGCTTTGTAAATCTCGTGTTTTATTTTAACCCACATGTAAAGCTGGAACTGTGCCGCGGGCAAGTTATGTTTGACTTAAACACTCATTTACCGTAATATAATACAATCAGTACTAATTTGGTGCGGTTTCTTTATAAGCTGTACAGATGCTTACTGAATTTAACAAATTGTGTTTTCACTCACGTTTCAGATAAGCTAAAATTTTTTAAACGATCAATCGGTGTAAAGTTATGCAATTCAAAGTAATTTCTCCCAATGTGGAAAGTTCAGGGAACTCTGGAACTGATCCGCAGGCTCAGATTGAACAAATGCTCAGCGGCAACTCTGTTTTTTTATTTATGAAGGGCACCCCGGAATCACCTCAGTGCGGTTTTTCAGGAAAAATCACAAATATTCTAAATTCATGGAAAGTCCCATTTAAATCATTTAACGTGCTTGCGGATGAAAGTATTCGGCAGGGAATCAAGGATTACGCAAACTGGCAGACTATCCCTCAACTTTACATCAACAAAGAATTTGTGGGTGGTTCCGATGTAGTTGAAGAAATGTCGAATAACGGTGAACTCGGTGAATTGTTGAACGAAGCATTTCCGGAGATGAAAATCACACCTCCACCTCCTCCTGCAGAAGTGCGGGAAGTAGCAGCTCTGGAAGCATCAGTGATTTTGAAGAATAATCCTGATATTCGGCTTTTGGATGTACGTACACCTCAGGAGCGGGAAGCTGCTTGCCTGGAGAATTCCGTCCTGCTTGATCAGGAACTGGTAGAGAAAATGCTGGACACATGGGATCAAGATACAGCAATGATGTTTATTTGCCATGTTGGTGAACGCAGCCGGCAGGCCGCACAGTATTTTGCTGCTCAGGGCTTCCAACAAGTGTATAATATTTCTGACGGCATACATGGTTGGTCAAATAGTGTTGATTCTGCTATCCCTCATTATCAGTCTAGTTAATTATTATTCTGAGAAAACAATATGATTACGGAAACAGAAAATGTGCTTCCTGAAGTCATTCTTACTGAACGGGCAGCACAGGTTTTTAAAGAAGCATGTGAAGCAGAAGGTTCAAGTTTGGAAGATACTTTTTTACGTATCGGCGCACGTCCTGGAGGATGCTCCGGATGGAAATATGAACTGGAATCCAGTACCCGCGAAGAGGTAGGTCCAAATGACGTACAAATTCTTTCTAAGAAAGTTTCAGTTGTAGTTGACCGTGAAGCACTTACTGATATTTTAGGACCGATAAAAATCGATTTCTCAGACAAAAATTTAGTTGAACAGGGATTTGTCTTTGAACAGTTGAAAACTGGTCATCAATGCGGTTGCGGGGAATCTTTCACTCCCGTAAAAGATTTGAAAAGCGGCAAAAATAATGGTCCAATTTCTTGAATGGCTGGCCGGAGCAACCTGCTTCGGACTGTTTGTTTACAAATGGATCATCATCGCCGCAGTGGTAATGACATGGGTCAGCGCTGATCCGCATAATCAAATTGTGCAGTGGATAGGGAGAGTTACACGTCCCTTATGGGTTTGGTGCGAACAGCGGATGCCGGTCATGATGGCTCATTTCAGTGCCTATGCCTCAATTCTGGTGGTGATATTTGCCCAGATAGTCATTCCGGCAGAGATACGTTCACTGAGTTTGTTTATTCAGGGACAGTCAGACGCAGCCGGTTTACTGCTGCAGAGCGGAGGTCACTTGCTGCAGGGTACAAGTATAGTAGTGCAAAGCTTGTTGTTTTTTTGTATGTTTGTGCTGATTGCCTGGTTTATCCTGGGATTAGTGAATCCGTCTTTAAATAATCCGCTGGTGCGGATCATTCATGTTCTTGCCGATCCTCTGATTACTCCACTGCAGCGTTATCTTCCCCGAACACGTACAGACTGGTCACCTTTGGTTGGAGTCATTTTATTTTATTTGATCAGCTCAGCTATAATTACTCCAATAGCGTTTTACGGCAGCACGCTGTCTTTCCCTGTCTCTATCTGCATTTATTAACGTGATATGCTATTCACATTACATGTAGTCGCCATTGGAACAGTAATTGGTGTAACGGCGCATTTTGCTTTTTCTCTGGGTAAAAAAGACGGCCTGCGAATTGCCCGCAGAGAGCAGGAGCTTAAAACGAAAAAAGAAGACCCGCCTAAAATAGAATCTCAATAAGCTCTGAAATATTTTCAGTATCTTATTTATTTTCCAAACGTACACGAATTGCCTCTGCGTGGGCAAATAATCCTTCTTCCTCAGCAAAATGGATGATTTGCTCACCCTGACGCTCCAACCGTTCCGCAGAATAACTGATGACAGAACTTGTTTTAACAAAATCCTGTACTCCAAGTGGTGAAGAAAATTTTGCACAGCCTGAAGTAGGTAAGGTGTGATTTGGGCCTGCAAAATAATCTCCAACAGGTTCTGGAGAGTTTGGACCTAAAAATATTGCACCTGCATTACGAATACGGTGCAGGTCTTCAAAAGGATGTTCTGTCAGGACTTCCAAATGCTCCGGTGCAATTTCATTAACTGCCTCAAATATTTCTTCCAGATCATCTGCCACAATGATGGCTGAACGGTTTGCGAAAGAAGCCTCAATTATTTCACGTCGTGGTAAAGTTGGAATCAGATTTTTAAGACGTTTTGCAACTTCTTCAGCCTGTTTTGAGGAAGTTGTAACAAGTATAGCTCCTGCGTCAGGATCATGCTCAGCTTGTGATAACATGTCACGAACAAGGTATTCCACAGGAATGTCGTCACGGTCACAAACAATCATAATTTCGCTCGGCCCTGCAAATGAATCGATACCGACAGTGCCGTAAACCTGTCGCTTTGCTTCAGCAACAAAAGCATTTCCGGGGCCTGTAATTTTGACAACTTGCTGAATCGATTCCGTACCATAAGCCAACGCTCCGATTGACTGTGCTCCACCGACCGCATAAAGCTCCTCAAGTCCCATCAACGCAGCGCTTGCCATCACTAATTGGTGCGGTAATCCGGAAGGTCCGGGGGGTGACACCATCGCTATTCTGGATACTCCTGCAACTTGAGCGGGAATAACGTTCATCAACAATGTTGAAGGATAAACCGCTCTGCCGCCAGGAATATATATACCTACACTATCAACAGGTGTAACTTTCCAGCCCAATACAGTTCCATCCGGACTGAAATCCAGCTGGCTGTCGGTTTTCTGCCTGTCATGAAAAAACATGATATTATCGGCTGCTTCTTCCAAAATGTGAAAAAGATCATGCTCCAGTCCTTCAAGTGCTTCTTCCAGTGCAGACTTTGGTACCAGCCAGGATTCAGGAACTACTTGATCAAAACGTTCTGTATATTCACGCAGGGCCGCATCTCCGTTTTTACGCACACTTGCCAGGATTTCCTGAACTGTAGCTGAGACGTCATTAGCTTCTTCTTCTTTAAAGGCTTTGGCAAAATCTTCAAATCCTTCAAATATTTTTATTTGCATTGTTTTGTGTTGAATTAATTAGGTTATACTGAACCAGTAAAAAGTCATAAAAACGTGTCATTGCTTACAAAGCGAGAAATCTATTTTATGTTAAGCACTGATATTATTAAGATCTCTCTCTTCGTTCGAGATAACAAATAATTAGTTTAAGGGGTTTTTACGAAACCATCAGGTTATAATAAATTTTTATTGCTTGACCACAAGGGATTTATTGCTACCTATGTTCAGTAATTGAACATAGGATCAAAAAGTTTATGAATGATAAATCACGCAATCAAGCGGGATGCTTCATTGAATTCTACAGAAACAGTTTTGGAAATACCTGGCTCTTCCATGGTAACGCCATACAAAAGGTCTCCAATTTCCATTGTTTTTTTATTGTGGGTGATAAGAATGAATTGGGAATCATAAGACAAACTTGTGATTAAACGGTTGAAACGCACCACATTCACATCATCCAAAGGTGCGTCAACTTCGTCCAGAAAACAGAACGGGCTTGGTTTTACCAAAAAAATAGCAAAGATCAGTGAAATCGCGGTCAAAGCTTTTTCACCACCGGAAAGCAGATTTATGTTTTGCAGTTTTTTACCTGGAGGTTGAGCCACGATATCAACTCCCGCACTTAAGAGATCTTCTGATTCAGTCAGTACCAGTTTAGCTTCTCCTCCCTCAAACAACGTGCTGAAAACTTTTTTAAAATTTTCATTAATCAACTCGTACATTTCCCTGAAACGTCTGCGGGACTCGATATTGATATCCTTGATTGTTTCTTTCAAATCATCCAGTGCTTTCTGTAAATCATCTGACTGAGATTTCAAAAATTCAATCCGTTCTGTCAGTACAGCATATTCTTCAGGTGCAGAAAGGTTTACCGCACCCATTGTATTCAAACGTACTTTTAGTCCGCGTAACTCCTGTCCCATTTTTTTAAGATCTGCAGTCTCAACATCCATTTCCGCGAGGATATCTTCCGGAGATTTATCTGTTATTTCCGTAATTTGGTTTTCCAACTGTTCTCTTTGAATACGGAATTCTGTCAATTTTATTGACTCCTGATGGGAGACACTTACGGAGTTTTCGAGTAATCCCTGTCGTTCTTGAAGTTTTTGAGTAAGCAAAGTCTGCTCCTCACTTTTTTGTTCATGCAGTAGAATTTCATCTTCCATTTCAAGTTTCAAGATTGTACGTGACTCCAGCATACCTACAAAAGATTCATCAATTTCAGTTATACGCTTCCGGCTTTGCTCAAGTCTCAGTCCTGCTTCACTACGTGATGCTTCAAGTTGTTTCAGACGTAGACCTGTTTCAGTACTTTCACGTCGCAAACGCTCCGCTGTTTCCTCAGTACTCTTTTGTTGCTCCGTAATCTCTGTCAAAGAAACTCGATGGGTCAATAATTCCTCTGCACTTGCATCTGCGCGACTTTGCTGTTCGAGTATACGTTCCTGCACTTCTTTTGTTTTTTCTTCCAGTTCAGAACGTTCTACTTCCAGAGTCTTAATTGAGCTAGTTGCAGTATTTTCTTTCTGACGTGATGTTTCCATTTCGCTCAGGATAGTGGCTGAATCTTGAGCAATTTGTGAAACCGTTTGCTGGGTTCGTCGTTCTTCCAACTGATGATGCTCCAGTTCTTTGTTGCAGCTCAACAACTCAAATTCAAGTTTTCGTGTTTCTTCCTCGCAGGTTTCCTGTTCCTGCTTCAAGGTTTTGTATTTTATTCTCAGAGTCTCCTGCTCACCTTCCAACTTTGTCAGCTTTTTGTTCAAATCTTCAGCATATTTTTCAACATCTACAATTTGCTGCTGCCGCTGCAAAAAACCCAACGAACCGGATTGTACTTTGCCGATGCTGACATTATAATTTGTAAGACGGAGTCCGGACGACGAAAGCCACTCATGAGGTGCTGCAGGCTGGTTATTCCCATATTCATTCCAAAAATCAATTTCGTCTTTGAGCAGCGTAAAACGTGAAAAAAACTTTTCTCCCCATTCTTTCAAAGGAGCTTTAAACTCAAGAATCTCCGGAAGGGGGGTGCCCTTTTTTGTGATCTCCTGCGGAACCGAAGAAGGCCGATCCAAAGCCACAAACTTAAGTTGCCCCAGTTCATGCTCCTTAGAAAATTTCTCCAGTTCAGGAAAATCAGCGGCACGTTCTATCACCACCCAGTCTAATACTTCAGCCATCACTGGAGAAACTGCCGTTAATATTTTTTCAGAGACAGAAATATAGTCTGCAAGCAGTCCTAATACTCCAAGTTTTTTCTTTGTCTCCTGATTCTCCTGCATCAACTGCATAAATATTTTTACACTGTCACTAAAACCCTCATACTGAGTCTGGATCTGGTGCAGTGACTCAATGCGTGACTGTGCTGTGCTGTGCTGATAGCGTAGATCCTCGAGCTCTGATTCTGTTGCTGTTAACTGCGTGTGCTGACTTGCAAGTCGGCTTCCAAGGTCTGCCAGCTTTGCTGAAAATTCTCCTTTCTGCAGGCGGATGCTTTCCAAGCGTTCTTCGCCGTCGGAGACCTGGAGGGTTGCTTCCTGCAGCAGATTCCTGTGTGACTGCTCCTGATCCTGAAGACGTTGCTGCCGTTCAGTCATATTTTCTAGACGTTCATCAAGAAAATTCTTTTGATTTGTTTGATTTGTTAATTCTGTGTGTACTGTCAGCAGTCTTTTCTGCAGTGCTGACGCATCTTCTGAGGCCTGCTGAAGAGAGCTATTTTCTTTAGTTCGTAACTCCTCAATATTAACAAGTTTTGCCTGTAATTCACCTAAACGTTCCGCCAGTTCCTTAAGACGTGATTCTATTAGCACTCTTTCTTGTTCGCGTTCAGTCAAACGTTGCTGAAGTTCTACAAGTTCAGTTTCCTGAATCTGCTGCTGTTCACTCACATTTTGCAGATTTTGTTTTTCAAGTTCACGTTGATTTTCTGCTTCCTGAATTTTTTGTTCTTTTTGAAAAAGCTGTTCTCGGCGTTCGCCAACCTGTGTACCACGTTGAACTTGCTCCAACTTCAACCGTTCCATTTCTGTTTCAACAACAGACTTTTCGATTTGCAGGTCTTCCTGCTGTTGCTGGTGTCTCTGTACCAGTTCTTGTGCATTGTCTTCATTAATTGTTGCCTGATGCAAACTCAGCGATAGATGTTGCCGTTCAAGCAATCCGCAATGTTGCTGAAGATCCAAATATTTTTGTGCCTTTTCAACATGCTCCTTCAAGCCATCTTCCTGCTCGGAGAGTGCTCCAAGCACATCTGTTACACGGAGCAGATTTTGTGTCGTTTCCTCCAGCCGCTTTTCAGCTGTTTCACGTTTGAAACGAAACTTAACAATACCTGCCGCATCGTCAATTAATGTTCGTCTTTCAATCGGTTTTGAACTAACAATTTCACCGACACGTCCCTGTTCTATAATTGAGTATCCTGTACCGCCAACTCCTGTATCCATGAAAAGTTCACGCACATCTTTTAAACGCACCGGAGTTTTGTTGATCATGTAAACGCTTTCTCCCGAACGGTAAAGTCGGCGCGTTACAGCAATCTCAGTGTAATCTGCATATTGGCGAAGAGTATCGCCTTTGGGATTAGAAAACGTCAGGGAGACTTCCGCCATTCCGGAAGGTTTGTGGTAGGAGCTGCCGGCAAAAATTACATCCTCCATGCTGCTGCCGCGTAGGTGTTTTACACGCTGTTCACCAAGTACCCAGCGAATTGCGTCAACAACATTGCTTTTACCACAACCGTTTGGACCAACAACAATCGTAATCCCGTTTTGTTTAAACTGCAGATTAACAGGATGGCAAAATGATTTGAATCCTGAAACTTTTATGTTTTTGATTCGCACAATTTTTTTACAACATTAACTTGATATTTGTTTTAAAACAAATTCGCGTACATTATTTTTTGAGCTGCATGATCTAGCAGGCTTGGATGCTATTTGCCCTGCAATTATGACGGAATTACTAAACTGTGCAGCTCTTTACGACAAAGTCTCCAGTCAGGATAGAACTGATCCATCAAGGCTTTGAATCTACTATTGTGACTGGCCTCAAGCAGATGTACCAATTCATGGACAACAATATATTCCAGACATTCAGGGGACCTTTTTGCCAACTCAAGATTAAAACGAACTCTACGTGTTTTAGGTGTGCAACTCCCCCAGCGGGTTTTCATACTGCGAATGTGAAAACTTGCTACAGAAACGTTTAAAATATTTTCCCATTTATTTATCAACGGCGGGATCAGCCGCATTAACTCTCCGTGGTACCACTCATTTAAGACTGAACGCCTTTTTTCAGTCCCGGCATCCGGAGGCAGGTTAAGTATAATTTGCTGATCGACCAAATCCGCAGAATGAAAGTTGTTGTTTGCTATTATTTTTAAGGGATAGGCCTTACCGCTGAAGTAATGATTTTCATTTTCCAGAAAGCGCTCCTGCAAAGGACGTATCTGATTGTGCATCCTTTTGCGCTGCTTCCGGATCCATGCCAGTTTCGAAAGTGCAAATTTACTGATTTTTTCCTGACTCACATGTAATGGTGCAGATATTTTGACTTTTCCGTCAGGAGGACAAATCCGTAAATTTAGATTCTTGATTTTTTTCTGTATAACTTCTGCATCAATATCATCAAGTTTTAAGGTAAATTTCATGCTTTTTTGAGTGTTTTTCCGGACAGCACTTTTTTCAGTCCGGAATGAGTCCAGTTTTATGCTTTCCAACAATGTTGCGAGATTTGCTTTTTTGAGCGAAAAATTTTTGAACGGCATAACTGCGGATCTTTTTACAGATTTTTTTCTTGCTCGTAGGGACTTTGCGAGGTCGACATTATTTATACCGACCTCGCATTACTTAGGCGAGTTAAAGGGCCTTAATTATTTCAAATGCGTGAGCCTCTTTCTGTATTTTTTTCCGGCTGAGGCTGAATTTGTCTCAGCAAGCAGGCCCCTCTTTTTACTTTAAAAAGGGATATCATCTTTAATATAATCATCTCCCTGCGGAGCTGCGTTTGATTCAACAGGAGCAGTTGGAGCAGGGTTTGATTGTGGAGCAGCAGGTGCTGTTGAATATTCTGTGTTAGTGCCGCTGTCAGACATTTTAGCATCAAGAAACTGCATAGTTGTGACTACAACTTCTGTTTTGTAATGCTTCTGCCCCTGTTGATCTTCCCAGTCTCTTGTCTGCATACGTCCTTCAACATAGACCTGTGAACCTTTCTTCAAATAAGACTGTGCGAGGTCAGCAAGTTTCCCCCATAACACAAGACTATGCCATTCAGTACGTTCCTGTTTCCCACCTTGTTTATCAGTCCAGTAATCATTTGTTGCAATGGTCACATTCGCTACTGCACTGCCGGACTGAGTATAACGGATTTCGGGGTCCTGCCCCAATCTCCCTATTAACATAACTTTATTAAGGTTTGCCATTTTTCTCCTGTTTCTTAGTTATAGATATTATCTTCTGTTCTAACGCAATGGAGTCAATAATGAAAGTGCTTTTTTCAGTCTAAGCTCAAAAGGCTCTTCTAAACTGCCGGATTCACGAAGAACAGCGAGGATTTCTTTTTCCGAATATCCAAGGTTTTTCAAAGCAGAAAAAACCGTATCAACTTCCTTTGACGTTGTAGTACCTCCTGTTTCAGAACCTGTCTCAAGTCCACTTTCAAAGCTCAATATTGGATGACGTTTCAATTGATCCTTTAAATCAAGACACAACTTTGCCGCAGTTTTTTTGCCTATTCCAGGAACCTGACTGAAACTGTCTGCATTCCCCTGATGGACTGCGTTCACGAGTTGTCTTGGAGAAAGCACTGAAATCACAGCCAATCCCAACTTTGGACCAACACCGGAAGTTTTGATCAGCATTGTAAACAACTCTTTTTCATCTAAACTCAGAAAACCGTACAAGGACAAATCATCCTCCCTGACATTTGTATAAACATGCAAGGTCAGGAATTCTTCCGGAGAAACCTTAACAGAAAGGTGCTTTGAAACGTGAACCGCATAACCTACACCACCTGATGTTTTGAGAACAATTAAATTGTCTTCGGAACGTAGTACATGTCCTTCAAGGTAGGCTATCATGAGAGAAGTTGCATAATGTGGTTTCCGTTCAGGCTGCTTTCAGTTTAAAGCAACTGATTTTTGGAAAGCCCTAAATGCGCATGAGTGATCGCAACTGCAAGTGCGTCAGCCTCATCTTCCTGAAGACTATTTTGCAAATTTAACAGAATCTTGACCATGTGCTGGACTTGATTTTTATCGGCTCTTCCTGCACCTACCACTGTTTGTTTGACTTTCAGGGCTTGATATTCGTGAACAACTAGCTGACGTTCAGAAAATTTAAGTAGAATAACACCGCGGGCATGTCCTAAAGTAAGAGCGGACTGGGCATTTTTGGCAAAAAAGATCTTTTCGACTGCACCGCAATCTGGCTTGAATTCCTCAATCAGTTTTTCCAGTTCAGTGGAAAGCTGATGTAAACGCACAGCAAGTGATTCTTTTACATTAAGTTTGATACATCCACTCGCTAAATGGCGCGTGCGGTTACCAGAATGTTCAATCAATCCGTAACCTGTTTTTCTGCTTCCTGGATCTATACCTAAAATACTAAGAGAATCAACCAAGTTCCGCCATAACGTTTTCGCTGATGTCAAAATTGGAATGAACACTGTTTACATCCTCGTCATCTTCAAGGATATCAATCAGTTTTATTACTTGTTCTGCTTTTTTAGCGTCATCAATTTCAACACGGTTTTGCGGATTCCAGATCACTTCCGCACCCAGCATAGCAACATCCTTTTCTTCAAGGTAGGAACGAACATGATCAAATTCAGCAGGCGAAGTTATGATTTGATATGCTTCTGGATTTTCGTTGTTGATATCTTCAGCGCCTGCTTCAAGGATTAATTCAGTTAGCAAATCTTCTTCGATCACTGTCTTGTCGATCATGATTGAACCAATCCTGTCAAACATATATTGAACAGAATTCGCTGAACCTAAATCACCGTTGCATTTATTAAAAGCATGCCTTACCGATGCAATGGTCCGGTTTCGATTGTCAGTCATTACTTCAACAATTATCGCAACATTGTGGGGGCCATAACCTTCGTAAATAATTTCTTCATAAATTGTGCCGTCCAGTTCACCAGCACCTTTTTTGATAGCACGGTCGATATTGTCTTTAGGCATACTCTGACTTTTTGCATTTGCTACCGCAGTCCTTAAACGTGGATTTGCATCTAGTTCACTGCCTCCCATCCTTGCCGCAATGGTGAGCTCTTTAATCAGTTTTGTAAATGCTTTTCCTCGCTTTGCATCCTGAGCTGCTTTGCGATGCTTGATTGTACTCCATTTACTGTGTCCAGACATAACAATCTTTAGATGAATTTATAATATTTTTTCCAGCTAATGCTGTTGTTATTTTAAAATAGAAGAAGTAAACAATATATCTATTTTTTGAATGTGTGTTAAATTGTTTCTAATTTTAAGTTTGTTACCTTTTTTGGAAGTAAAAAACAAATTAGAACAGTTTTAAAGGCTTAAATGGCACCCTCTAGAATAATTATTTCAAGTGCTTTTGAACTCATACATATTTTCAAAAGTACATAACACTGGTTTCTGGATCCGAATTATTGGAAATTTTTCAAGGAACCTTTCTAGTAATCTAAAATTTATTTTGATCAATTTTTCTATCTCTTCATTTTTCAACTTTCTTAAAATATATGCAAGTGTGATATGGAAAGTGTATGTATCATGGTTTAATATTATTTAGAAATAATTTATAATTAGGATATTTTTCTACGTGACAATGCGTCCAATTAAATCATACGTGTGGGCTTCCGTAATTTCAACATTATTGAAAGTTCCAGGACGTGCATCACCCTCATTGATATAAACCAATCCGTCTACATCAGGTCCTTGAAACTCACTACGCCCCTGCAACAGCAAGTCGCTTTCCTGGCTGATTCCGTCCACAAGTACTTTTATCTTATGGCCAATGTAATTATTATTTCTGAGGGTGCTGACTTTTTGCTGGGCTTCCATCAAGCGCTTGCGGCGTTCATGTTTAAGCGTGTTTGGAACAGGGTCTCCCCATTTTGCTGAACGGATATTATCTTCATGTGAGTATGCAAATACACCAACATGCTGAAAATGTCCTGCAGTCACGAATTCAAGCAGTTCCTCGAAATTCTCCTCTGTTTCAGTTGGAAATCCTACAATAAAAGTAGTACGCCAGGCTGCGTCCGGAAGAGATGTTTTGATTTCATCCATTTTGTTTTCAATTTGCCGACGGTTTATTTTGCGGTTCATTGCTTTCAGAACGTCATCGTTGATGTGTTGAAAAGGCATATCAAGGTAACGGCAGAATCTAGAGTCATCTGCAATGACTTCTAGTGTTTCTGCAGTGAAGGTGTTGGGATAACAATAAAAGAGCCTGATCCAAAAATCACCCTCCAGATCACTGATACTTTTTAAGAGAGTTGCCAGGCCGGTGCTGTTCTTAAAATCCTTCGCATAAGACGAGGTGTCCTGAGAAATTAAATTGATTTCTTTAACTCCTTTTTCAGTAAGATTGCGGATTTCAGTTACAATTGAATTTACAGTACGGCTGCTGAAATTACCTCTCAACGCAGGTATGTTACAGAATGAACACATGTTGGAGCAACCTTCTGCCACCTTCAGGTAAGCATAATGTTGAGGCGTAGTTTGAACTCTCGCCTGTTCTTCAAACTGCTTGTAATGTGGTTTTTGCTGAAGATTTAATCGTGACTGTCCTGTACCTTCATATATTGAATGGACTAGTTCCGGAATTTGTTCAAATCCGTTTGAACCGAGTAGACCGTCCAGTTCAGGAATCTGTTTCGCGAGACTGTCTTGATAACGCTGAGTCAAACAACCTGTTGCAACCAGTTTTTCGCAGTTGCCTTTGCTTTTGAAATCGCTGAGATCTAGAATTCTGTTGATGGATTCTTCACTTGCTTCACTCAGAAACGCACAGGTATTTACAATGATAACTTCAGCAGTTTCCGGTTCTATCGTCAACTCATAGCCGTGAGTTTGCAGACTCGCCAGCATGATTTCAGAATCAACACGGTTTTTAGCACAACCCAAGGTTTCCAGATAAATTCGCTTCTTTTCTTGAGAAGACGAGATTGCAGCAGGATTGGACGGCATAAGCAATAATTTGTATTTAGGCTGATTGGGAGGAAAAAAAGGCTCCTTTGAATAAGAAGCCTTTAGCAGGAAGGGGTATTAAGTTATTT
>JACNKY010000101.1 GCA_014381795.1 Pseudomonadota bacterium
AATAGAATTTACCCTTGATTACCACAGGGTCTGCAAAATTCAGAATCTGAATACTTTTAATATAATGATCTTCCTCCATTGGATGATCCACACTGACAATAACAGATGCCTGAGTACCGTCCTCAACCACAGGAGGCATAGTCAACTTCGGAACGTGGATTCGTTCCATCTCTGTCATATTCTCAAAATCTTTTGGAGCATTGAATACCCCTCCGTAAACTTCATTGTCAACAGGAATTCCCGAAAGAAGAGGCACAACCGCACCGCCGACTACAGAGAAGCGGATAAAATTCCTTCTGGAAAAATCTTCTTCAATTAACATTAGACAATCTCTCTGATGGTTAAATTGTTGAACATGATCAAAATCTCTCTTAATTTGTGAAAATTAAAACACCTCATCTGCAAAAATCCGCAGACGTTTAAATCGCAAATATTTTAAATAAACGTTTAAAATTTTCCGACTCAGCTCTTAGATAATCATTGATGCTGCTCGAAAAGCCTGGGTTAACTATTGCTAACCCAAGCTCTCATAAATCCTTAATCTCAGTCGGATTTCAGATTTTCTATGCTTAATCCTCATGCAACAGCTTAAGTTTTACAATGCCGCTTTAATTGCACTTGGAGTAGGAACCCAGCGCACACCATTATTTTGGATTCCGGCTGCAATGTCTGTGGTGATCACATCCCAGTCTGCAGGATTTGCGGATGAGGTATCGATCAGCGTTGCCACATTTTCCTTTTTTGTGGAAACAATGGCATATTTTCCGGTTGGATCAAAAGCGACATTGTGAGGTCCAAGGCCAGTTATGATGTCCTTAATTTTGACATCTTTTACAGTGTCGATCACAGAAACGACTTCTGATTTACCGGCTTCATTGGTAAAAAGTCCGTAACGTGGATTGGCAGTATTAAGATAAAGCCGGTTTCCGTTTGGACCAGTTTTGATAACTTTAATCAGTTCCTGTGTTGCCATATCAATTACAGCAACAGAATTGTCATTTCTTAAACCACCATAACACTTGGAACCGTCCTGAAGACAAGTGAAGTTACCTCCACCACCTGGAACCTTGATGGTTTTTGCAATTTCATTGGTTGCAGTATCGATGAGGATAATCGAGCCTTTTGCTCCGACCAGAAAATACTTGCCGTCTGGTGTCATTCCTCCGGCTCTCGCCCCTTTAATCGGGATGACTTTAATTTCTTTTCTGTTGTTAACATCCACAATCGAAACACCTTTAGGTTCTTGCTGACAAGTAGCAAATACTTTTGAGTCATCCAGAGTGAACATGGCGTCACGGGCACCGGGACAACCTAGTTCTACTATATGAGACGGTTTACGGGTTGCGGTATTGATGAAGGATAAATAACCGTTCTTTTTATCGAGAATA
Source organism: Pseudomonadota bacterium (assembly GCA_014381795.1). Classification (GTDB taxonomy): domain Bacteria; phylum SAR324; class SAR324; order SAR324; family NAC60-12; genus Arctic96AD-7. The sequence continues at coordinate 1,389 of JACNKY010000101.1, forward strand.
TTGCCTACTACTGCTAAAGGCTGTGTATAGGCAAATCCCATATGTAAAGGTGCAATCACTTTCTTTCCGTCCATACTAAGATGGAATGTATCAACTACTTCATGAGTAGTCAGGTCGATCACCCAGATAAGATCCTTCTCATAACGCTGAGACGAGAAAGCATAGCGTGCGCCTGGTATGACAAAGATGTGGTGGTTTCCAGTTTCGCCCATCTTAATTTTTTTGATTGTTTCACCTTTTTGATAATCCACCACTGAGACTGTCGGTTCTCCCTGATTGTCTATCAAAAAATAACCTGGCATATCCTTGACAGTACCCCAATCTGACCTGACAGTATTTTGAGGATCCAGGAAAACGAGTGCCTGATAATCGGCGGTACTCATGCCTTTCGTTGGTGCTCCAAATTTTGTTCCCGTGGTAACACAACCTGTAAGCAGTCCTGCAAGCATGGAAACTGTGATCAAAATTGTTAGTTTGTTCTTCATAATTTTTCTCCTGATTATTTTGAATGTTAAATGCCGGAGACTCCCGACTATTTCGTTTAGTTTGTTTTGTTAATCCCCCACCCCTTTCTCACCTTATTTAAAATTAACATTAAAATCTCCAAGCACAGTTTTTGTGTTGGAGCAGTTTAAGAAAAGCTAATTCAGACAACCACCAGCTTTTTAGTGGCCTCATTCCAGGATACAAGCAGATACCAGACTAGCATTAGCAAACAGATTGATAGTAGACCCATTTTCCAGCCGATCATATCCGGAATAAAAAGAGGTTCCCCCAATTTAGCAATCCAACCACTTTCCACCAGCCATTCTCTGAAGTATGAACCTGACAGTGCAAATGCAATCAGGGCAACCCAAAGTTTGATGTGCCCTTCGCCTGCACGCCAGAGAGAACCGGAAGCACATCCGCCTGTGAGTGACATGCCTATACCGAAAATTATTCCTCCTACCAGACTTCCAAACCAAAAGCCTGCAAATACAGAAGCTTCCCAATCTTTCATGTCAGACCATTTTAAGACAGAAAATCCTACCACGCTGATGATCACCGCCAGTGCGACCGCTTTAGCTGCATTCCCGTCACCTGTCATGAAAGGTTCACGGAAAGCTCTCACAAAACAAAAACGGGTACGCTGCATGATTATACCGATCACTAATCCAAAGACTAAAAAACCACCCCTGATTGAATAATCCAAATCATCATAGATAAAGGCAAGTCCTGCTCCCAGCAACAAAACTAACAAACCTGCCAGGGGTTGATGTTTTTTAGTGTTTGCTGAACTTTTACGGCTTGTGTGAGAGGAGGTTGGGCTTAAGTAATTTATTTCCCGGACGAGGAGTTTCAAGCCGATGAACGCTCCGATGATGAGTCCTGCCATCATTGCAACACCGCCAAGGGATTGTGCGCTAATCGCGCTGAAGAATCCTCCGATGTTACAGCCAAAAGAG